>NZ_JBPGXO010000061.1:0-18259 GCF_056755555.1 Luteibacter sp. SVR4-7G
AGATGTGTATAAGAGACAGGCTTTTCGCTAGGAGCAGCAGGTCCTGTGTCTTCTCGCGAAAGGCTGTCGCGCGCAGGCGCGCTCCTACAGCGCGTGAGGTCCTTAGAGATGGCGGCCTCGGCTCCAGAACCCCTGCGCAAACCAGAAATCCGCCCCAACGACCGTTTTAATCGTGGAAAACGGGTCCAGCCGCGCCCGCGAGGGATTACAATCGACCGGTTGCGCCGCAGCACGGGCGCCCCATTCCCCCGCCAGCGGGTTCGTCCGCCCGCAAGCGCCTGTTTTTAGGAGGTTCCATGGCCGACGTCAAAGAAGCCCGCATTCCCGATATCGGTGGCAAACCGGTGCCGATCATCGAAATCATGGTCAAGGTCGGCGATCGCGTCGAAAAGGACCAGAGCCTCCTGACGCTTGAATCCGACAAGGCCACCATGGAAGTGCCGGCGCCTTTCGCTGGCGTCATCAAGGAACTGAAGGTGAAGGTCGGCGACGAAGTCGACGAGGGCGCCGTCATCGCGCTGGTGGAGGCCGAAGGCGAGGCCCCGGCTGCCGTCGCTCCGAAGAGCGAAGCACCCAAGGCCGACGCCCCGCAGGCCGCCGCTCCGGCGCCGGCTCCCGCGCCCGCCCCGGCTCCGGCACCCGCCGCCGCGAAGGCCCCTTCGGCCTCGAAGTCGTCCGGTCCCGTCGAAGTGAAGGTGCCCGACATCGGCGGCAAGCCGGTGCCGATCATCGAGATCATGGTGAAGGCGGGCGATCGCGTGGAGAAGGACCAGAGCCTCATGACGCTCGAGTCCGACAAGGCCACGATGGACATCCCTGCGCCGTCCGCGGGCACGATCAAGGAACTCAAGGTCAAGGTCGGCGACGAGGTGAATGACGGCCACGTCATCGCCATCCTCGAAGGCGAGGGCGGTGAAGCCGCTTCGGCCGACGAGCAGCCGGCGCCGTCCACCGACAAGCCTGGCATCGCCGAGGCGCCCGCTCCCGCGCCGCAGCGCAGCGCGGCCGCGCCGGCGCCCGCAGCTGCCGCTGCCGACGCCCCGGTGGGCGGCGCACCGCGCACGCCGCCGGTGTCCTTCGACGCCAGCGTCATCATGCCGGCCAACGCGCCGTACGCCAGCCCCGCCGTCCGCGCCTTCGCGCGCGAACTCGGCGTGGACGTGGCCCAGGTGAAGGGCAGCGGTCGCGGTGGACGCATCCAGCGCGAAGACGTCGCCAGCTACGTGAAGCAGGTGATGACCGCCGGTGTGGCGCCTTCTGCAGGCGGCGCCGTCGCCGCCGGTGGCGGCCTCAACCTGCTGCCGTGGCCGAAGGTGGACTTCTCGAAGTTCGGTGAAGTGGAAGAGAAGCCGCTCGGCCGGATCCCGAAGATCTCGGCGGCCAACCTCTCACGCAACTGGGCGATGATTCCGCACGTCACGCAGTTCGAAGACGCGGACATCACCGAGATGGAAGCCTTCCGCAAGAAGCTCGGCGAAGAGAACAAGGAACTCAAGATCACCCCGCTGGTATTCCAGATCAAGGCGGTGGTCGCGGCGCTGAAGAAGTTCCCCACCTTCAACGCCTCGCTGGACGCGTCGGGCGAGAAGCTCACGCTCAAGAAGTATTTCCACATCGGCATCGCCGTGGACACGCCGGACGGCCTCGTCGTACCGGTCATCCGCGACGCCGACAAGAAGGGCCTGCTCGAGCTCGCCGCCGAACTGGGCGAGATCTCGAAGAAGGCGCGCGACAAGAAGCTCACGGCCAACGACATGCAAGGCGGTTGCTTCTCCATCTCGTCGCTCGGAGGTATCGGTGGCACGGCGTTCACGCCGATCATCAATGCGCCGGAGGTGGCGATCCTCGGCGTGTCGAAGGCGCAGATGAAGCCGGTCTGGAACGGCAAGGAATTCGCGCCGCGCCTGATGCTGCCGCTGTCGCTGTCGTACGACCATCGCGTGATCGACGGCGCACTTGCCGCGCGCTTCGCGGTGTACCTGGCCAACCAGCTCGGCGACATCCGTCGCCTGCTGCTCTGACGGGGGATCGCGCATGGCTAACACGATCGAACTGAAGGTCCCCGATCTCGGCGGCTCGCACGACGTGCCCGTCATCGAGATCCTGGTGAAGGTCGGCGACACCGTCGCCAAGGACCAGAGCCTCATCACGCTGGAATCCGACAAGGCCACGATGGACGTGCCCGCCTCGCAGGCTGGCAAGATCGTCGAACTCAAGCTCAAGGTCGGTGACGAAGTGAACGACGGTTCCGTCATCGCCCTCATCGAGGCCGAAGGTGGCGAGGAAGCGCCGGCTGCCGATAAGGTCTTCGGCCAGTCGGTGACGAAGGAAGCGCCGCCGCCGGCCCCGCCGTCGCCCGCTCCGGCGCCGCCGAAGCAGGCCGCCCCCGCGGCTGCCGGCGATTCCGGCCGCAAGGCCGACATCGAGTGTGACCTGGTCGTGCTGGGCTCTGGCCCGGGCGGCTATACCGCCGCGTTCCGCGGTGCCGACATCGGCCTCGACACCGTGCTGGTCGAGCGCTACGAGTCGCTCGGCGGCGTGTGCCTCAACGTGGGCTGCATTCCGTCGAAGGCGCTGCTGCATGCGGCCGCCGTCATCGACGAAGCGTCCCACATGGAAGCGCACGGCATCACCTTCGGCAAGCCGAAGATCGACCTCGACAAGCTGCGCTCGTTCAAGGAGAAGGTGGTCGGCAAGCTCACCGGCGGCCTCGCCCAGATGGCGAAGGCGCGCAAGGTGCGCACCGTCACCGGCGTCGGCAGCTTCATTTCGCCCAACGAAATGGAAGTCGAGACGGCCGAGGGCACGAAGCTCATCCGTTTTCGCAACGCCATCATCGCCGCGGGTTCCGAGGCGGTGAAGCTGCCCTCGTTCCCGTGGGACGACGAACGCATCATCACCTCCACCGGCGCACTCGAACTGCCCGACGTGCCGAAGAAGCTGCTCGTCGTCGGCGGCGGCATCATCGGCCTCGAGATGGCCACGGTGTATGCGGGCCTGGGCTCCGAGGTCACGGTGGTCGAACTCGCCGACCAGCTCATCCCCGGTGCCGATGCCGACCTGATCAAGCCGCTGCAGGCGCGCATCGCCAAGCGTTACAAGGGCATCCACCTGAAGACGAAGGTGGTGGAAGCGAAGGCCACGAAGAAGGGCATCGAAGTCACCTTCGACGGCGAAAGCATCCCCGAGACGACCGTGTACGACCGCGTGCTCGTCGCCGTCGGCCGCGTGCCGAACGGTGGCAAGGTCGGCGCGGAGAAGGCCGGCGTGCAGGTCACCGAGCGTGGCTTCATCCCGGTCGACCGCCAGATGCGCACCAACGTGAAGCACATCTTCGCCATCGGCGACCTCGTGGGCCAGCCGATGCTGGCGCACAAGGCCACGCATGAAGCCAAGGTGGCGGCGGAAGTCGCCGCGGGGCAGAAGAGCTTCTTCGACGCGCGCGTGATCCCGTCGGTGGCGTACACCGATCCGGAAATCGCCTGGGTCGGCGTGACCGAGCGCGAGGCGAAGGAAAAGGGCCTGAAGATCGGCGTGGGCAAGTTCCCGTGGGCCGCCTCCGGCCGCGCCATCGGCATCGACCGTACCGAGGGCTTCACCAAGCTCCTGTTCGACGAGGAAACCCACCGCATAGTCGGCGCCGGCATCGTCGGCCCGCACGCGGGCGACCTCATCTCCGAACTCGCGCTGGCCATCGAAATGGGCGCGGAGGCCGGCGACATCGGCCGCACCGTCCACCCCCACCCCACGCTCGGCGAGTCCGTCGGCATGGCGGCAGAGGTGTACGAAGGGACGATCACGGATCTTTATATTCCGAAGAAGAAGTAAAGCCCCCGCAAGGCGCGCTCCCCTGTAGGAGCGCGCCCTGCGCGCGACCTCTTTTGAGGCCGGCCCGGGCAGCCGCCGAGCCTTTGTAGGAGCGCGCTTCGCGCGCGACATCTTTTGAGGCCGAACCTCGACGCTGGCGCGCCAGCTTGCCGACTGATGCGAAAAAACTGTCGCGCGCAGGCGCGCTCCTACAGCCAGATGGCGTTCCAATAGGGGTAATTTCCCACTCGATCCACGATCCCGGCTCTCACGGGGTTGGCGATGACGTAGCGCGCCATCGCCCGCAGATCGTCCTCTCGCCGCAACGCCCGGTCGTGAAACGCCCGCTGCCAAAGCGGAGACGTTCGCCCCTCTTCGCGAAACGCCCTGGTCACGAGCGACTTCATCTTTCCGATGGCCTTCGAAAGATCGCCGTCGTCGAGGCGAACCAACCCATGCCAATGGTCGGGCATAAGCACCCACGCGAGACACGTAGCATGCCGCCAGCTTTTCGGTGATCCGATGACGCGGGAAGCAAGCCGCGCAGCCCGGTAATCGCGAAACACGGGCGCACGGTTCCAGGCAACCGCCGTCACGAGATAGATCCTTCCCGGTTCGGAAACGCGACCGGTACGAAGGGCAGCCTGGCCTGGAAGAATGGGCATCGTTGGAGGTTGCCCGTCTCGGGTCTCACCCGGAATCCGAGGCTTTCCCCGCGGAATGTAAGTGCACCCCGCTTTGGGGCCGTCGTGGAATCTGCCGAGTCCCTTGTAGGAGCGCGCTATGCGCGCGACATCTCTTGGGGCCGAGCCTGGAAGCTGGCGCGCCAGCTTGCGGACTGGCGCGAAAGACTGTCGCGCGCAGGCGCGCTCCTACAGTACGCCGCCGTCGATACGGCGCCGTGGATACGCAGCCGTCTCCATGACCAAGGCAATCTCGCTCTGCGGCCCGGCTTATGGCATGGTCCGCGGATGCCTGCACCTCAGCCAGCCCACTACCTCCGTCGCCTTGGCATCTGGGATGCCGCGATGATCGTCATCGGCGGTGTCATCGGCGCGGGCATCTTCCGCACGCCGGCCACCGTCGCGCAGCTCACCAGTTCCGGCACCGAGGTCATCGTGCTCTGGACGCTGGGTGGCCTGCTCACTCTGGCAGGGGTGCTCTGTTACGCCGAACTCGGCGCCAGGCGCCCGCAGGCCGGCGGTACCTATGTGTACCTGCGCGAGGCCTTCGGCCAGCTGCCGGCCTTCCTGTTCGGCTGGACCATGGCGCTCATCAACTACCCGGGCAGCGTCGCCGCGGTGGCCACGACCTTCGCCGACTATGCTTGCCGTGCGATGGGCCTGCCGCATGACTGGGTGAAACCGCTGGCCGTAGGCGCCATCAGCTTCATCGTGGCGGTGAACCTGTTCGGCATCCGCGCCGGTGCCTGGGTGCAGAACATCTTCACCCTGCTCAAGCTCGGCGCGGTCGCGCTGCTGATCGTCGTGGGACTGTTCCTGGCGCGAGGGCACCTCGGGCTGGCCTTCGCACACGACCCGACCCATGACGTGCCCGTCGGCACGATCGTGGGTGCGCTGCTGCCGGCCCTGTTCGCTTACGGCGGCTTCCATTACCTCAACGACCTCGCCGGCGAAGTTCGCGAACCGCAGCGCACGCTGCCCCGTGCGCTCGGACTCGGCATGATCAGCGTGGTGGTCTGCTATGTGCTGGTAAACATCGCCTACATGGCCGGCCTGGGCCACGCCGGGCTTGCCGCGAGCACCGCACCGGCGGCCGACCTGATGCGCCGCGTCTTCGGCGAATCCGGCGCCACCATCATTGCCGTGGGCATCGCGTGCTCCACCTTCGGTTACTGCAGCATCGCCGTCGCCGGCGGTGCGCGCGTGTTGCAGGTGATGAGCGCGGACGGGATGTTCTTCCGGCCCATCGCGCGTATCGAGCCGCGTACCGGCGCGCCGCAGTTCGCCCTCGTCGTGCTGGGCGGCTGGGCGATCGTGCTGATTATTTCGGGCAGCTTCAACGCACTGCTGAATTACACGACGGTGGGCGAGTGGTTGTCGCATGCCTTCGGCATCGCGACGATCTTCTGGTATCGCAAGAAGCTGAAGTCCGAGCCGTCGCCATACCTGGTGCCGGGATACCCGTGGTTGCCTTTGATCTTCACGACCACGGTGCTCTGCGTGATCGCGGCGACCGCGATCGCCGCACCCGGCGACGCGGGGATGAGCCTGCTGATCATCGCGATCGGCGTGCCCGTCTATTACCTGTGGCGCCGACGCCAGACATCCGCGGTGTAGGAGCGCGCCTTGCGCGCGACATGTTTTGAGGCCGTGCCTCGGAGCTGGCGCGTGAACATGGGAACCGGCGCGAAAAGCTGTCGCGCGCTTTGCGCGCTCCTACAGCGTACGGTGCCGGCGTCAGGGAGTGTTCGCGTCGTTCGTACGGTGCCGGCGTAGGGTGCGTTCACGTCGTTCGTGGCAGATTTGGACCATGCGCCTGATTACTGCCGTCTTGTTCGTTGTTCCGACCGTAGCTGCCCAGGCCAATGCGGTGGATCCGGTTCATCCGGCCGATGGCCTGCGCATCGCTGCGACCGACGCCACGCTCGATCCCACCGTGCGGAAAACGGCCAACGGTGAGGAACTGGTGGCGCTCACCTTCAAGCCCGCTGCCAAGCCTTCGCTCTCGCTGGCACCTGGGCAAGGGACTTGGGCCTGGCCCGCAGGTGGCACCCTGCGCTGGCGGGTGCAGAACGGGATGCCGTGGCCGGTCACGCTGATCGTCGACGTGGCTTCGGGCGGAAGACACCTCACGGCGACGGTGGGACTGCCGCCGGGGCCGCCGGTCACCCTGGCCTTGCCGTTGAAGGCGACGTCGCCACGGGCCTTCGGCATGCAGGCGGGGCCGCCGATGCCGTTTCGCGATGGCGACACCGAGCGGCTCGTTGCCACCAGCGTGGACGGTGCCGTCGACGCGAACAAGATCGGTTCGGTCACCCTGTCGATGCCGCGGCCGGGAGCGGCGCAGACGATCCTGATCGGAAAGCTGGACGGCGCGGGGAACGACGATTTACGCAGCGCCTATACCCACATCGTCGACCGCTACGGCCAACACACCCGTGCCACGTGGCCGGAAAAAATCGCCGACGACGAAGCGCTGAAAGCGAAGGCCAACGCCACGCCCGCGACCACCGAAGCGAAGAACCTCGATCGCTACGGCGGCCGCACCGACCTGCCGGCCATGCAGGCCACGGGGTGGTTCCACACGCAGAAGCTGGACGGCCGCTGGTGGCTGGTGACGCCGGAAGGGCATGCGTTCTTCTCGCTGGGCGTGAACGCCGTGAACCTCACCGACGGCCGCACCTACGTGCAAGGCCGCGAGTACATGTTCGACGATCCCGCGGCGGCGAGCGGGAGGTTCGGCGGCGTCGCCGACAGCCGCAGCGACCAGGGCTCGCAGCGCGACAACGGCATGAACCACGGCCGTTGGTGGGACATCTACGCGAACAACGTGGCGCGCACGCTCGGCGACGGTTACGCCGCCGCATGGCGCAAGCGCACGATCGAGCGCCTCAAGGCATGGCGCTTCAACACGCTGGGCAACTGGAGCGACCCGGCGTTCTCTGTGGGAGCCGCTTCAGCGGCGACGGGTGCTTGCGACAAGCTTGCCCGCTGCCGCGGGATCGCCGGCGGAGCCGGCGACCACATGGCCTATACGGTCCCGATCCTCATCGCGGGCAACTTCAACGCGGTCAGTACCGGCTTCGACTACTGGGGCCGCATGCCGGACCCCTTCGATCCGCGCTTCGCGGAAGCGGCCCAAGCCGCCGTGGCGAAAGCGACGCGGAGCGTCAAGGACGATCCCTGGCTGCTCGGCTACTTCGCCGACAACGAACTGGCGTGGGCTGGCGAAGGCCCGCAAGGCCGCTGGGCACTCGCGACCGGTACGCTGAAACAAGGCCCCGCCAGCCCCGCGAAACGCGCCTTCCTCGCCTACCTGAAGAAAACGCACGGCGACGCGGCAAGCTTCGCCAAGGCGTGGGGCGTCGAGGCCGCGTCGTGGGACCAGGTGGCAGCGCAAGGTTTCAAAGCGCCCGATCCCAACGAAGCGCATCCCGCCATCGCCAGCGATTACATCGCCTTCCTCAGGCAGTACGCGGAGCAGTACTTCCGCACGGTCGGCGACACACTGAAAAAAGCCGACCCGCACCACCTCTTCCTCGGCGGCCGGCTGGCGGTAAGAACGCCGGAAGTGGAAGAAGCCAGCGCCCGCTACGCCGACGTCACCAGCATCAACACCTATACCGACCTCCCCGAACACGGCTTCGACGTCGCCGCATTCCGGAAGCTCGACAAACCGGTGATGATCACCGAGTTCCACTTCGGCTCGGCCGACCGGGGGCCGTTCGGCCAGGGCCTGGTCGCCGTGGCCAATGAGGAAGAACGCGGCAAGGCCTATAAGCGCTTCGTCGAAGCGGCGGCGGCCTCAGGCATCGTCGTCGGCACGCACTGGTTCCAGTACGTCGACCAGCCGGTCACGGGGCGCGTCCTCGACGGCGAAAACGCGCACATCGGGCTCGTCGGCATCACCGACATCCCGTTCGAAAGCTTCACCCGCGCGGTGACCGACACCAACGCCCGTACGGGCGGCGGATCAGGCGGCGTGCGTTAGCGGGACACCGCGATGGCCGCCACGCGTGATGTCGCGCCCCAGCGCGAAGGCGATCGGTTCCGCGATGCCGAACACGGTGCTCAGCACCACGTTCTGGTTCACCGCATAACTCATGGAAAACGCGATGCTGAAATGCGTCGCGGCAAACTTAATCTGTCGAGCCATGGCCGGACACTCCCAATACGAATGAATCTCATTATGGGGGCGGTGCGGGGCAAGTCCAACTGATATGGCGAATGGCAACGATAGGACGGCCCTATCGGCGGATGACGGTGCCGACGATCATCGCCACGACCATCACCAGCGCCACGGCCATGCAGGCGCTGGTCGGCTTCACCCGGCGGGCGTCCACGCGCGGGACCATCCACCAGACCAGCGCGGCGCCCAGCAGCATGTCGACGACGAGGGAGGCGCGCATCCAGGGCAGGGCGAAGATCGATTCCCCCGGCGCCTGCCCATGCTGGGCGGCGATCACGAGGCCGCCGGTAAGCACCGCGGCCAGGGCCCAGATCAGGCTGGCCAGATAGGCGCGGTTGAACACCACCGGCGTCTTCTCCAGCCAGCGCAGGGCCAGCCACACGATCAGCGCGGGAACCACGGCGATGGCGCTGGAATAGATCACCCACCAGATGGCGGCGGAAAGCAGGGTCAGAAGCGACTGGGTCACGGCATGTCCGTCAGTACGACACGCCGAAGCGGCCGAGGGCCTTGCTCATCAGCCACGCGGGGCCGATCAGCAGGTACTGGATGTCGGTGAAAAAGGAGGGGCGGCGGCCTTCGATCCGGTGGCCGACGAACTGGCCGATCCAGGCCACCACGAACACGCCGATCGCCAGCCGCAGCAAGCCGGTGGAACCGATGTTGGCGTAGATCGTGTCGGTGACTAGGGCGAGCGCGACGAAGGCACCCGCCATCGCCAGGCCGATCACCCGCGACAGGCGGTAGTAGTAGAAGCAGAAGGCCAGGAACATCGCCAGCACGGCCCACAGGCCGGGCTTGCCCAGCCATTGCGGCACAGGAATCAGCCAGACGAAGGCGATCACGGTCCAGGTGATCGCCGGCACGCAGATCCAGTGGATCAGCTGGTTGGTTGGGTTCTGGTGGTCGCGGCTGTAGTTGCCGAACCAGGTGGCTGCGTCGCGCATGGCTGTCCCCTCCGTGCTGCCTCGATGGAGCAAGCTTAGTCCAGGCGGATGCCCGCCAGCTTGTCCAGCGCCTCGGCGTACTTCGCCGCGGTGCCGGCGATGACCTTCTCCGGCACCTTCGGTGCGGGGGGCGCCTTGTTCCAGCCGATGTCGAGCAGGTAGTCGCGGACGAACTGCTTGTCGTAGCTGGGCGGGCTGATGCCCACGGCGTATTCGTCCGCCGGCCAGAAGCGCGAGGAATCGGGGGTGAGCATCTCGTCCATGATGTGCAGCACGCCGTTCTCGTCGGTGCCGAACTCGAACTTGGTGTCCGCGACGATGATGCCGCGCTCGGCCGCATAGGCGGCGGCGAAGGCGTAGATCTTCAGCGTGGCTTCGCGCACGGCGTTGGCCAGCTCTTCGCCCACCGCCGCCACGACGGTATCGAAGCTCACGTTCTCGTCGTGGTCGCCCACGGCGGCCTTGGTCGACGGGGTGAAGATGGGCTCGGGCAGCTTCTCGGCCTGGCGCAGGCCAGGCGGCAGGGTGATGCCGCAGAGCGCGCCGGTGGCCTGGTAATCCTTCCAGCCGGAACCGATGAGGTAACCGCGGGCGATGGCTTCCACCGGCACCGGCTTGAGGCGCTTGGTGACCACGGCGCGCTTGGCGTACAGCGAGGCGTCCACGCCGGGGGGCAGCACCGAGGCCACGTCCTCGCCGGTGAGGTGGTTGGGCATGATGTGCGCGGTCTTGCCGAACCAGAAGTTGGAGATCTGGGTGAGCATCTCGCCCTTGCCCGGAATCGGATCGGGCAGCACCACGTCGAACGCCGAGAGCCGGTCCGTCGCCACCATCAGCAGGCGGTTGCCGGGCAGGGCATAGACGTCGCGCACCTTGCCGCGGTGGATCAGCTCCAGGCCGGGCAGGTCGGATTGCGAGAGGGTGGTGGGCACGGCGGGGCTCCGATAGGGCATCAAGCCATCTATTGTAACGCCCCCCTGTAGGAGCGCGCCCTGCGCGCGACAGCCCTTCGCCCCAGTCCGCACCTGGCGCGCCAGGTCCGAAGTCCCGGCCTCAAAACATGTCGCGCGCAAGGCGCGCTCCTACAGGGGGCGCGGTTTGGAGTCGCCGGGGCGCGGTTTCGAGCCGCGGTAACGCGGGAGGGTGCCGGTTGGCCTGCTAGAATCCCGGATTACCGCCCCCATAGCCTCGCCATGCGAATCCTCACGACCGCGGCATTAGCCCTGGCCCTCTCCGCCCCTGTCCTTGCCGACCCGCCCGCGAAGCCCGCGCGCCTCGGCCTGTGTGCGGCCTGCCATGGAGAGAACGGCATGGCGAGGATTCCCGGCGCGCCGAACCTGGCCGGGCAGAAGCGCGATTACCTGCGCGAAGCGCTGCGCCAATACCGCGACGGCCGCCGCGACATCCCCGTGATGCGCGCCGCGACCGGTCCCCTCACCGACGCGGAGCTCGACCAGCTCGCCGAGTGGTTCTCCGCCCAGACCCCGTCCAGGGCCGCTCAATGAATTTCACCGGTACTTTGATCGGCGCCGTGCTCGGCATGTGGCTGACGCACAACTTCCTCGGCGCCATCGTCGGCGGTGCGCTCGGCTTCATGTTCGACGCCAGCCGCCAGCAGCAGCGCCGCCGCGTGCCCACGCAGGGCGGCTACATCGCGCCGCTGTTCGCCCTGATCGGCGCGGTGGCGAAGGCCGACGGGCGCGTGTCCGAGGCCGAAATCGCCATCGCCGAGCGGCTGATGGCGCGCATGGGCCTGGACCAGGACGACCGCCGCACGGCCATCGACGCGTTCAACGAAGGCAAGCAGCCAGAGTTCAACGCCACCGCCGTGATCGACGAGCTGCGCCACTGGGTCGGCCACCGCCGCGACCACGCCTTCCCGGTGATCGACGTGGTGATCGAGACGGTGCTGGCCGAAGGCAATCCCTCGCCCGAAAAGATGGCGCTGCTCCGTCAGCTCGCCTTCGCGCTGCGCGTGAGCGACATGGAACTGATGGCGCTGATGGCGATGAAGGGCTACGCCTGGAACGCCGGCGCCGGCGGCCGTACCCACGGCGGCCGCGCGAATGGCGGCGGCTACGTGCCCCCGCAGCGGAATACGCACGGCCCCGATCCGTACGCCATCCTCGGCATTCAGCGCGACGCGGACGACCGCGCCATCAAGCGCGCCTACCGCAAGCTCATTTCCGAACACCACCCCGATCGCCTCGGCGACCTACCCGAAGACATGCGCCGCCGCGCCGAAACCCGCGCCAGCGAGATCAACGCGGCCTACGAGCGGATCAAGGCGGAGCGGGGGTTCAAGTGAGCGATGGCCCTGTAGGAGCGCGCCTTGCGCGCGACATCTTTTGGGGCCAAGAGCCACAGGGCCTGTTACGCCTCGCGAAAGGATCTAGCCACAGGTCCTGTTACGCCTCGCGAAAAGATGTCGCGCGCAGGCGCGCTCCTACACACAGCACGGGCTTCCACGTCAGGTCGGGTTTAGCCGTATAACCTGAGTATCCACCGCCTTCCCACCGGTATCCGTCATGGCCAAGCAAACCCCCGTCATCGCCCCGTCCATCCTCTCCGCCGATTTCGCCCGGCTCGGCGAGGACACGCGCAAGGTCCTCGATGCCGGTGCGCAGTGGGTGCACTTCGACGTGATGGACAACCACTACGTGCCCAATCTCACCATCGGACCGATGGTGCTGAAGGCGCTGCGCGACTACGGCATCGCCGAGCACATCGACGTGCACCTGATGGTGAAGCCGGTGGACCGCATCGTGCCGGACTTCGCCAAGGCCGGCGCGCGCAGCATCAGCTTCCATCCGGAAGCCAGCGAGCACGTGGACCGCACCATCCAGCTCATCAAGGACGAAGGCTGCGAGGCCGGCCTGGTGTTCAATCCGGCCACGCCGCTGTCCTGGCTCGACTACGTGATGGACAAGATCGACATGGTCCTGATCATGTCGGTGAACCCGGGCTTCGGCGGCCAGAAGTTCATTCCGTCGGCGCTGGACAAGATCCGCCACGTGCGCGAGCGCATCGACGCCAGCGGCCGGGCGATCCGCCTCGAAGTGGACGGGGGCGTCACCCCTGACAACATCGGCCAGATCGCTGCCGCGGGCGCCGACACCTTCGTGGCCGGTTCGGCCATCTTCAACGCGCCCGACTACGCCGACGTGATCCGCCGGATGCACGCGGCGATCGAAGGCCGCTGATCCGGGCTGTAGGAAGGCTCCGGATCGGGTTGTGGGAAGCGCGCTGGCGCCCGAAAGGGTGCTCGCGGCAAGCCCCGTTTCGCGCGCCAGCGCGCTTCCCACAGTGGATCCTACAATCAGGCTTCCGAGCGGGCCCCGGCGATTCCGCGATCAATGCGTTTCACGGAAAGATATCAACCCGGGTGCTACGGTGAAGCCGCCCGCCGGGGAGTCGTGACGGCAGGGCAGGGGACGCCGCTTGCGGACCGTGACGGCGTTTCCGGGGAGGACTCGGCACGGTCCTGATGCCACGCGTACCGGGGGGTACCGTCAGCAAACAGTCGGAGTCGATCATGAAATCCCTGACGTCGTTTGTTCTGTCCCTCGCGGCCCTCGCCGTCGCGCCCCTCGCCATGGCTGGCGAAAAACCGCAACCGTTGCCCGACCAGCAGGACGCCGTATCGCGTTCGCTGATGCCTTGTCCCGGTGGCCTGGAACGGTTCCTCCCGGGCGATTACTACTTCTGCTCCGCCGCCCGCAGCTACTGGAGCGGCCATGACGGGCTCGCCCGGCAGAGTCTGCTGAACGCCGCCAGCTGGGGTAGCAAGCCTGCGCAGTACGCGCTGGGCGTCATGTACTTCAATGGCGACCACGCCGAGAAGAACCGTCCGCTGGGCCTCGCGTGGCTGGCGCTGGCGTCCGAACGGCACGATCCGGCCTACGAGCCCACCTTCGTGTCGGCCTTCCGCCAAGTGACGCCCGAGGAGCGCGCCCAGGCCAACGCTTACTGGAAGGACCTGAAGGGCACGTATTCGGATGCCGTGGCGGCACCCCGCGCCGAACGCCGCTTCGACCGCGAATACCAGCAGATCGCCTGGGCCGTCAACTTCGGCGGCAGCGTGTTCATCGATGGCGTAACCTTGCCATACGGCTACGCGGGCATCCCCGGTGGCGTTCCGCTGCAGAGCGGCTTCTCGCTGGGGCGCATGCTGCAGACCCAGAAGGCGCAGTACTTTTACGGTTACAACAGCCACGTGTTCGTTGGCGACGCGGAGCTCGTCCCGGTCAACGAAGTGGCATCACGCTCGGGGCCGTCGAACTGAGGCCATGCACCCGCATCGCCCGCTCCGGCGGGCGATGCGACTTCAAGGGAAAGGAGATTTACATGCGGATTGCCAGGATCGTCGCTTTCGTATTGTTCGGCTTCTCGACCGCTGTCGCTGCCAGCGACGCGGTTCCCTCCAACCCCAGGGAAGTGATCAGGAACACGGTGCGCGGCTGCGCCACCGGTCTCGAGCGCCTGCTTCCCGGTCAGTATTACTTCTGCGCGGCCGTGCGCGATTACGGTCGCGGACACGACGGGCTGGCGGCCGAGCGTCTGCGTGACGCGGCTTACTGGGGAAGCAAGCCCGCCCAGTACGTGCTGGGCCTCATGTACTTCAATGGTGATGGGCGTCCCACCAACCATCCCCTCGGCATCGCCTGGCTGGCGCTGGCGGCGGAGCGCCACGATCCCCGTTTCGAGAGCACCTTCACCCGCGCCTACCTGAAGAGTTCCGCCGAGGAACGCGCCCAGGCCGACGCGTACTGGCGCGACCTGCGCGACAAATACGCCGACTCCGTCGCCGGCAAGCGCGCGCACCGGCGCTACCTCGCCGAGATGCGCATGATCGAAGCCGCCACCGCGGTGGGCGGCTCCGTGTTCATCGACGGGTTGTCGCCGCCGAATGGCGAATCCATCGGCCAGTTCGGATCAGAGGGCACGGCCAACCGCTACGGAGGCGGCTCCAGTTTCAGCATGAACCAGACGCTGGCGCACGCGGGGGACGATTTCTTCCGCGGCATGGCGGGCACGGTCACGGTGGGCGAAGTGCAGACCGACCTCGTGCCGATCGGGCAGGCGGCGGCGCAGGTCGCACCTCCGCGGCAGGGGCCGTAAAAAAGCTCCCCTATCCATCCGGATGGGGGAGTGAAGGAGGCTCCCAGCAAGGAGCACGGGGGAAAGGGTTAAACCGGTTGCCAGTTCGGGTCGGGTTCCGCCGGCCCGGCGGCTGGCGCGCCTCCGTGCGCGCCGGCCGCGCCAAGGCCTTCCATGGCCGGTTCCACGAAGTCGTCGAAGAGATCCATCAGATCCTCCCGTCAATGCATGCCGAAGAGCAGGCCCAGCAGCAGCGCGCCCAGGGCGAGGGCGACGCGAAGGGGCTCGAAATCGCGTTCCAGTTCGGTGTTGTCGGCGTCGGGCTTGGTTTTCATGGATTCTCCTCCGGCGCCGGATGGCGCGCCGTCATGCACAGTTGAATGCCGCAGGCGGCGGGCGGAGCGTCCCCGGAAGGGCAATCCGCGGATCGTTTATGGCAAAAGAAAGGCAAAGACTTCGTGCACGGCCTGGGGTGGCGAAGAGGCGAAACGCGGGCAAATCGGGCGGAGGCCTTGCGGCGCGGGCAGGCGCATAGCACGCTGCGCACGCCGATCCCCTGAATGGAATGCCCATGGCCCGCAGCATCGCCATCGTCGAAGACGAACCCCTCATCCGCGCCAACTACGTGGAGGCGCTGAATCGTTTCGGCTATGAAACCCGTGGCTACGGCTCGCGCGGCGAGGCCTCCACGGCGTTCGCCATGCGCCTGCCGGAACTGGTGATCATCGACATCGGTCTGGGCGACGAGCCCGAGGGCGGCTTCGACCTGTGCCGTGAACTGCGCGCGAAATCGGCCACGCTGCCGATCATCTTCCTCACCGCGCGGGATTCGGATTTCGACGTGATCTCGGGGCTGCGCCTGGGTGCGGACGATTACCTGTCCAAGGACACCAGCCTGCACCAGCTGGCCGCGCGCATCGCGGCGCTGTTCCGGCGCATCGAATCGCTGAAGACGCCGGCGGCGAGCGAGACGGTGATCGAGCACGGTCCGCTGAAGCTGGAATCCGAGCGCATGCGCGTGCTCTGGAACGGCATCGAGATACCGCTCACGGTGACCGAGTTCTGGATGGTGCACACGCTGGTGCGCTTCCCCGGCCACGTGAAGAATCGCGACCAGCTGATGCGCGAAGCGGAACTGGTGGTGGACGATGCGACGATCACGTCGCACATCAAGCGCATCCGCAAGAAGTTCGTCTCGCTGGCTCCCGATTTCGATGCGATCGAAACAGTGCACGGCGTAGGCTACCGCTGGACCCCATAATGTAGGAGCGCGCAACGCGCGCGACAGCTTTTGAGGCCGTGCCTTGAATCTTGCGCGCAAGAGTCAGGATCGGGGCGAAAAGATGTCGCGCGCGTTGCGCGCTCCTACACTTCCTGCCAAGTCATGAGCCTTCGTCAAAAACTGCTGCTCGTCGCCTTATGCACGCTGGCGCTGCCTGTCGCCGGCTGGCTTTACGTGCGTCAGATGGAAACCCTGCTACGCGAGGGCCAGGCGCAGGCGCTGGTGGCGTCGGCGCGGGCGATGGCGCGCAGCCTCGTGGTGGTCGACGCGCCGCTGCCGCCGGCCGGACCCGCGTGGTACCTGCAACACACGCCCGTGCCGATCACCGTGGACGGTTACGGTGACGATTGGGCCTCGCTGAGCCCCTGGGCGCAGGCCTTCGGCAGCAATGCGAAGGTGATGCTCGCCGAAGACGATCACTGGGTGTACTTCAGCATCGAGGTGCGCGCGCCGCAGCGCCGCCGTGCCGACGCGGACGACCGGCTCGTGCTCAGCGCCGACCATCTCATCGTGTCCATCGCCAGCGGCGAGGATGCGCAGCGTTACGTACTGGCCAGTGCGGCGCCGGGTCCCACCACGGCGATCGCGCTCGATGCCGAAGCCGGCGTGCTGCCCGATCGCATCAATGCGCAATGGCAGGAAGACGGCGGCGGCTTCCGCGTGGAATTCCGCCTCCCGCGCGGACTCCGGCTCGACCGCTTCGGTCTCGGCGTGCATATCGCCGCCAACGGCGACAACGAGCCGCTGAGTGCCGAGAGCCGCCCGCTGATCGACTTCTCCACCTCGCTGTCGCAGGAACTCGCACGCCTGGCGCCCGACGGCGTGCGCGTGCGCATGCTTTCCAGCGATGCGTGGCTGGTGGCGCAAAGCGGCAAGCTGGACCTGCCCGATCTTCCCGCGTCGGAACGCCCGGGCTGGTTCGCCTCGCTGGTCTATCGCTCGCTGCTGGCGACACGCTTCGCCGCGGCAAGCGCCTGGGCCGAGGATGCGCCGCGCATCGACCTTCCCGAAATGCAGGCAGCGCTGAAAGGCAAACCCGCCACGGCGTGGAGGGCAGGCGAAGCCCGTGGCAGCGTGGTGCTCGCCGTGGCGATGCCGGTGCAGATGCGCGGCAAGCTGCATGGCGTGGTGTTGCTCGAGCAGCCGAGCCGGGCCGTGCCCCTGCTGGCCAACCGCGCGCTGTTCGGCCTGCTGCTCACGAGCTTCGCCGTGCTGCTGGTCGCAGGCGGCGTGCTGCTGCTGTTCGCGACGCGGCTCACCATCCGTCTGCGCCGTCTGCGCAACGCCGCCGAGCGTGCGCAGGCCAACGATGGGCGTCTCGACGGACCGTTCCCCCTCACCGACGCGGCGGACGAACTGGGCGACCTGGCACGCAGCTTCGCGCGCCTGTTCGAGGTCGTCGGTGGCTATACCGATTACCTGCGCACGCTGGCGTCCAAGCTTTCGCACGAACTCAACACGCCGCTGGCGATCGTGAAGTCTTCGCTGGACAACCTCGACCACGCCGGGCTGCCCGCGGAAGCGGCGCCTTACCTCGCCCGTGCCCGCGACGGCGTGGCCCGCCTGGGAGCGCTGGTCCGCGCGATGAGCGAGGCCAGCCGCATGGAACGCGCCATCGCTGCCGCCGAGGCCGAGGACGTGAACCTCGCCGACATCGTGCGCGGCTGTGCCGAGGGCTATCGCGCGTTGGCCGGCGACCGCCGCCTCGATACCGAGCTGCCGCCCGGCCCGGTAACCATGCACGTGTCGCCGGAACTCATCGCCCAGGCGTTGGACAAGCTATTCGACAATGCGCTGTCGTTCACCCCGCCGCAGGGCTGGATACGCATCGCACTGCGGCCCACGCCCGAGGGCGCGGACATCGAGCTGTCGAACCAGGGCCCGCCGCTGCCGGCGGCCATGCAGGGCCGCCTGTTCGATTCGCTGGTGAGCCTGCGCGACAAGGCCACGCCCGGCGATGCGCCGCACCTGGGCCTGGGCCTCTACGTGGTGCGCCTGGTCGCCGAGCGTCACCAGGGCAGCGCCAGCGCCCGCAACGTCGACGACGGCGTGGCCTTCACCCTGCACCTGAAAGGCCTTCCCCGCCAACGCCTGGCGTAGGCGCGGCCCCACGACACCCGCCCCCTGTAGGAGCGCGCAACGCGCGCGACGGCCTCCCGCGACCCCCGCACCCATGTAGGAGCGCGCCTGCGCGCGACATCTTTTCGCGACCCCCTCCCAGTCCTGGAAGACCTGTCTCTTATACACATCT
>NZ_JBPGXO010000062.1:0-17977 GCF_056755555.1 Luteibacter sp. SVR4-7G
TTCCGCAGGGAGGCGTAGGCCGGACGAGGACTTAGCGACAAAAATGGCGGGCGCCGGCGACCCGCCGCCACGCCGAAAGCAAAACGCGATGGCGAAGCCGAGCCGGGGCTTACGCTCCATGCGGCGAAGCCGCTTAGAACATGGGCCCGCGCCAGCGGGCCAACCGACGCGAAAGGCGGTCGCGCGCAGGCGCGCTCCTACAAAGAGCGTCCGTGTGGCACGCCGGCTCGAATCGTGACCTTTGGCCTATATCGGCGGCGCTCCCGGGGACGCAATCTCGTTCGCTTCTAGGGGAGGGCGGAACCGATGCGCCGCGAGGCAGCCAGAATCGTTCGATCGACCGTGGCCGGGATATGGCTTTGTGCCGGCGCTGCATGGGCCCAGGTGCCCGCTCCCGCGTCCACCACCGCGGTACCGCCACGGGCGCCCGCTCCCGCGTCCACCACCGCGGTACCGCCACAGGTCGCCGTGGCGCCCGCTGACATTCCCTTTGCTTCGCCGCATGCCGCCTTCGTACGCACGCCCAGTGCGCCGGATGCCTGGGGCGGGCCCCGCACCGGGAGCGAGGCCACGCTCTCCGATCGCGTCGTGTCCTATCGTATCCAGGCGCGGCTCGATCCCGCGAAACACACGGTCGACGGCCAGCAGCAGCTGACCTGGCGCAATCGCAGCGACCGGCCCGTGTCCGCGGTTTTCCTCCATCTCTACCTCAACGCCTTCGAAAGCGAGGGCAGCACGTTCTTTACCGAGCGGCGCCTCCTTGCGGCGCATGGCGGTTCGCGCGGCATCGCGCCGGTGAAGAAAGGGGAGTGGGGTCATATCGACCTCGGCAACGTCGAACAGGATGGCGCCGCGCTGAAGTGGCGCTACGTGCATCCCGACGGCGGTCCCGAGACCGATCACACCGTGGTGCGCGTGGACCTGGCGCAACCGGTGCCCGCGGGCGGCAGCGTCACGCTCGCCATGAACTTCCACAGCCAGCTGCCGCGCGTGATCCTGCGCACCGGCTACGTCGGCCAGTTCCATCTGGTGGGCCAGTGGTTCCCCAAGATCGGCGTGCTGGAACTGCCCGGCGAGCGCGGCGCCACCGAGCCGCGCTGGAACGTGCACGAGTTCCATTTCAACAGCGAGTTTTACGCCGACTTCGGCGAGTACGACGTCAGCGTGACGGCACCGAAGGATTACGTGGTGGCCGCGGTCGGCGAACAGCAGGGCGATCCCACGCCGGAAGGCAACGACCTCACCTGGCGCTTCATCCAGGGCGACGTGCACGACTTCGCCTGGATGGCAGCCCCGGGCTACAAGACGCTGGACGGCGAGTACACCGGACCCGGAAGTCCCCGGGTGAAGGTGCGGGTGGTGTATCCGCCCGAGTACGAAGCCAGCGCGAAGCCCGTGCTCAAGGCATCCATCGATTCGCTCGCGTATTTCTCCGGCACGCTGGGCCCGTACCCGTACAAGACGCTTACCGCCATCGTGCCGCCTTTCAATGCGGCGGAAGCGGGCGGCATGGAATATCCCACCTTCTTCACCGCCGACAGTTTCCTCAAGGTGACGCCGAAGACGGTGGACGAGTACCTGCTCGACTTCGTCACCATCCATGAGTTCGGCCACGGCTATTTCTACGGGCTGCTGGCCTCGAACGAGTTCGAGGAGCCGATGCTCGACGAGGGGCTGAACGAGTACTGGGACGACCGCATGCTGCGCGAGCGCGGGCAGAAGGTGTACCTCACCAAACCGCTGTGGCAGTTCTTCGGCGTGGAACCGCCGCTCGATGCGTTCATGCTCGAGCGCATGGACGGAACGCTGCGCCACCCTTCCGATCCGCTCGGCCAGAACGCCTGGGATCGCCTCTCGAGCGCGGACTACGGCACGGTTTACTCGCGCACCGCCACGGCAATGCACGATCTGGAAGAACGGCTCGGCAAGGACGTGACCGAAAAAGCGTTCCGCCAGTACTACGCCACCTGGCATTTCCGCCATCCGGGCATCGGCGACCTGCAAGCCACGCTCGCCAGCGTGTCCGGCAAGCCGGCAGTGGTGGCGCAGGTATTCGACCAGTACGTCTACGGCACCGAACGCATCGACGACAGCGTCAGCGACATCGTCAGCGAAGAGGTGCTGCCGCTCGCGGGCACCCGGATGAAGGATGGTCGCCGCGTGGAACTGAGCTCCGACGACAACGAGGAAGCGATCGAGAAACAGCGCGAGGGGTGGACGAAGGCGCATCCCGATGCCAGACCGGGCACCGGTCCATTCCCGTGGAAAACGATCGTGACGGTCCGGCGCGATGCCTCGCCCGTGCCGCAGACGCTCAAGGTGAGCTTCATGGACGGCTCCTCGGAAACCGTGCGCTGGGACGACGACCGCCGCTGGGCGCGCTTCGAGTTCGTGAAGCCTGTGAAGGCGGCGTCCGCCGAACTGGATCCGGAGCGGAAGATCTACCTCGACTCGGACAAGCTCAACGACAGCCGCACGGTCGAGAGCAACCACGCCGCTTCGCATCGCTGGGGCGCCGATTTCGCTGCGCTCCTGCAAGGCATCTACGCACTCCTGGGGACGCTATGAACGGACAGAAACGACGTTCCTCTCTGGCGGCCATCGGTGGTGGCGCCATGGCCGGCCTGCAGTGGCGGCTGATGCTGCTCTGGATCTTCGTCACCCTGCTGCCCACGCTCGTCGTGGCGCTTCCCTTGTGGCGGCTGCTCGACGGCCTGCTTGGCCACTCCGTGCACGCAGAGGCCTGGGCCGCGAAGTTCGACGGGCTGATGTTCGGCGACGTCTTCACGGCGCTGCAAAACGATCATGGGTGGATCGGCATGGCGTTCGTCGCCGGCATGTTGCTGACCTTCCTCACCGCGCCCTTCCTCGCCGGGATGATCGTGGCGGGCGGACGCGCGCATCGCACGCTCGGCTTCGGCGGCCTGATCCAGGGCGGCGCGGCGGAGTACGGGCGCATGCTTCGCCTGTCGATACTTGCGCTCATTCCCTATGGGCTGTTCCTCGCCGCAGCCTATGGCGCCTCCTCGTTCGCGGACGACAAGATCGACGGCGCGCTCCTGGCGTCGAGCGCGGACTGGTACCGGCACGGTGCGTTGGCGGTGGCGCTGCTGTTCTTCGTCGCCGCGCAAGCCGTCGTCGAATCGGCGCGCGCGCAGTTCATCGCCGATATCGGCTTGCGTTCCGCGCTCAGGGCGCTGGGCCGGGGCTTCGCGCAGTTCGTCCGCCGGCCGTTCGCGACCTTGTTCGTGTACCTGGCAATCACCCTGGCCGGTGGCGTGCTGCTGGTGGCGATCGCATCGTGGCGCGGCCACGTGACGGGCGCCGGCAGCGGGCTTCCGCTCGGCATCCTCATCGTGCAGCTGGGTGTCATCGTGGTGGCCTGGATGCGCACGGCGCGCCTGCTGGCGCTGGCGGGCCTCATGGCGGTGGGTCCGCATCGCCGCCGCCGCAGCGATTTCGCGCCGGCGCTGTAGGAGCGCGCGCAGCGCGCGACATGTTTTGAGGCCGGGCCTTGTAGGAGCGCGCGCAGCGCGCGACATGTTTTGAGGCCGGGCCTTGAATTTGACGCGCTTGGTTGCGGACTGGAGCGAAGAGCTGTCGCGCGCGGGGCGCGCTCCTACAGCGGATGATGGTCACCCACAGCGGATGAGAGTCAGCCTGCGCGGCGGACGGCCCGGTGTGGCGGGTAGTACGCGAACAGGTGGGTCGCGCCGCCAAGGAAGTCGATGTTGTCGATGTGCTCGCCGCCGAGTCGCTCGGCGACGTGGTCGGAGGCCTCGTTGCCGATGCGCACCAAGCTGATGACGCGCTGCGCGTGCATCTGTTTCCAGGCGTAGTCGAGGATCGCCTCGCCCGCTTCGGTGGCATAGCCGTGGTGACGATGTTCCGGTTTCAGCATCCAGCCCAGTTCGAGGTCGGGCCAGCCCTCGGGCTTCATGAGGCCCGCGCGGCCGATGAACTCGCCGGTGTCCTTCAACTCGATGGCCCACATGCCGCAGCCGCGCAGCGCCCAGTGGCCGAGCAGCATGGCCATCGAGCGCCAGGCGTTCATGCGATCCAGCGGCTGGCCGTCGCCGATCCAGCGCGTGCTGTCGGCGTCCGCGAGCATGGCCGCGTAATCGTCGAAGTGGCGCTCGGTGAGGGCGGTGAGCCGCAGGCGCGGCGTTTCCAGGACGGGGATGTCTACTATTGCCATCGAAGTGACCAGTGTCAGCCGAGCAGGAGTGCCAGCGCGCGCGTGCTCTGCGCAAGGCTTTCCTGCCAGGACAAGCCGGTTATTTTCTCACCAGTGGCCGCGTCATGGAAGCTCTCCTCCTGGCCGGGGGCGAGGAGGTGGCGGTAATCTACTGTGATCTCAGTGCCTTGTGCGAGGTTCTTCGCGGCGAAGATGAAGCCGAGGTGCCACAAGCCGGTCGGCTCGAAGCTGTGATTCACGTAGCACTCGTCCGGCCAGTCGGGCGAGACGGTGTAGCGGTCTTCGAACCAGCGGGCTGCGGCATGGAGTTCGGCAGACAGCTCGGGCGAGCCCGTCAGTTCGGCCCAGCTGTGGGTGCGGTCGATCTGGTCGGGCGCGGTGACGATGCGCCCGGCCGCCACGAATTCGTCGACGAACAGGCCCTTGCCGGCGCCGGGGATGGCGGAATCGGCGATGCGGTAACGCGGCAGGATCATTGCTTCATCAAGCCCCTGTGCCATGCGGCGCGCGAGTTCGGCGCCGGCATGGGGCGCGAGTGTAGCGCTTTCGGCAGGCGTGGGAAGCGGCGCGGCTTCCCACGCGGCCGGTTCAGTCCTCTTCGCCACCACGGGCGCGGCGCGCGGGCCTGGCCTTTTTCGCGGGCTTCGCGCCGTCCACCTGGATGGCCTCGCGGTTGCGCTCCACGAGCGAAGCGCCGATGCCCTTCACCTGGGCGAGCTGGTCGGCGGACTCGAAGGCGCCGTTCGCCTCGCGCCAGGCCACGATGGCCTGGGCCTTGGCCATGCCGACGCCGTCCAGCGACCGGGCGAGCGTCGTGGCGTCGGCGGTGTTGATGTTCACCGGCGTGGAGGCCGTGGCGAGGGGCGAGAGCAGGAAGCCGGCGAGGGCGATGAGATAGCGGTTCAAGATGATTCTCCTCGTGGAGCGCCGGATGGCGCAGGGGCACTCTGGGACGCGCGGCTGGCTCAGCGAACCGGCGCCGGGCGCGGAGCCAAGTACGCGGTCGCCGGGGCAATGCCGGCATGCTTTCCCACACGCAGTGGGGCTCCGATGTCGCGCTGTTACAATCGCCCTTTGACCCATCGAGCGTGCCAGAGCATGGATACCTCCCGAATTTCCTCCTTCGTCAGCGACCTCTGGGATGCGGAGATCGTCCCGCAACTGGTCGAATACATCCGCATCCCGAACAAATCGCCGATGTTCGACGCCCAGTGGCGCGAGCATGGCTACATGGACCAGGCGGTGTCGCTGATGGAGGCGTGGGCACGCTCGAAGCTGCCGGCCCTCGAGGGCGCCTCGCTGGAGGTGGTGCGGCTGGAAGGACGCACGCCGCTCATTTATATCGACGTGCCGGCGCAAGGCGTGCAGGGTGCGGGCACGGATGAAACCGTCGTCCTTTACGGCCACCTCGACAAGCAGCCGGAGATGACGGGCTGGGCCGAGGACCTCGGTCCGTGGACGCCGGTGATCAAGGGCGACAAGCTTTACGGGCGCGGCGGCGCGGACGATGGCTACGCGATCTTCGGTTCCCTGGCCGCGCTGCTGGCGCTGCGCGACCAGGGCGTCCCCCATGCCCGCTGCGTGATCCTCATCGAGGCCTGCGAGGAATCGGGCAGCTACGATCTCCCGTACTACGTGGACCACCTCGCCGGCCGCATCGGCAACCCTGCGCTCGTGGTCTGCCTCGATTCGGGCTGCGGCAACTACGACCAGCTCTGGCTCACCACCTCGCTGCGCGGCATGACTGGCGGCAACCTCACGGTGCAGGTGCTGGAAGAGGGCGTGCATTCGGGCGACGCCTCAGGCGTGGTGCCGTCGAGCTTCCGCATCCTGCGCGACATCCTCAGCCGGCTCGAGGACCCCGCCACAGGCAAGATCGTGCCGAAGGAACTGTATGTCGACATCCCGCCACAGCGCATCGAGCAGGCGCGCCGTTCGGCCGAGGTGCTGAGCACCGCGGTCTACGACAAGTTTCCCTTCGTTGAGGGCATGAGGCCAGTCACCGACGACCTTTCCGAACTGGTGCTCAACCGCACGTGGCGGCCGCAGCTGGCGGTGACCGGCGTGGGCGGCATGCCGGCGCTGGACAGCGCGGGTAACGTGCTGCGCCCGAAGACCTCGGTGAAGCTCAGTCTGCGCGTGCCGCCGACGCTGTCCGGCGCGAAGGCCGGCAAGTTCCTCAAGCAACTGCTCGAGAAGGACCCGCCGTACGGCGCGAAGGTCACCTTCGACCTGGAAAAGGACGGCAGCGGCTGGAACGCGCCGGCGCTTTCGCCATGGCTCGAGGAAGCGGTGGCGCAGGCCTCGGAGCATTACTTCGGCGCGCCCGCCGCGTACATGGGCGAGGGCGGCAGCATCCCCTTCATGGGCATGCTGGGCGAAAAGTTTCCGCAGGCGCAGTTCCTCATCACGGGGGTGCTCGGCCCGCATTCGAACGCGCATGGCCCGAACGAATTCCTGCACATTCCCACCGGCAAGCGCGTGAGCATGGTGGTGGCCGACGTGGTGGCCCGCCACTTCCAGGAAGCCTCGAAGGGATGAGCCTCGCCGCGCGTCTCGAAGGCGTGCAGGCGTCGATCGCCGACGCCTGCCGCCATGCGGGCCGCGATCCCGCGGAGGTGGTCCTGCTTCCGGTGAGCAAGACCTTTGGCGAGGACGTCGTTCGCGAAGCGATGGGCCTCGGCCTGCGCCGGTTCGGAGAGAACAAAGCGCAGGAGGTCCAGGCGAAAGCGACGGCACTCGCCGGGGAGGACCTGGACTGGGTCGTCATCGGCCACCTGCAGACGAACAAGGCGAAGACGATCGCCACGTATGCGAGCGAGGTCCAGTCGCTCGACCGCCTCGACCTGGCCGTGGCGCTGGAAAAGGCACTGCAGGCGCGCGGGCGTGGCATCGACGTGCTCGTGCAGGTGAAGACCTCATCCGAGGAATCGAAATCGGGGCTCGCCCCGGAGCAATTGCTTCCGTTCCTCGGCGAACTGAAAGCCTTCGCCTCGCTGCGCCTGCGCGGATTGATGACCCTGGCCGAAAACAGTGACGACGAAGCGCGGGTGAGGGCCTGTTTCCGCACCCTGTACCGCTTGCGTGACCGGGCTCGCGACGCCGGTCACGCGGTGGATCGCCTGTCGATGGGCATGAGCGGCGACTACACGCTGGCCATCGCCGAGGGCAGTACCGAAGTGCGAATCGGCTCCGCCATCTTCGGGGCAAGGTCTTACAAGGTCTAGCCGCCGCTACCTACAGCTGGCGCCCCTGCCGAATTCCGTCAGTCCTCACGAATGTGAAGGCAAGTGCCTCACGCCATTCAGTTTTTTGGTCGCGAACCCGCATTTTTTTGCGACTAGTCTGAATCTTTCCTAGGAACTGCCGTTTTTAACTTTATGCCAACAACAAGGTGGACGTGGTTTGGTAACTTCACCCCTCGTTCACGGTCGTCTCACCTTCACGGCGGCTTAACTTCACGATGAATAGGCCTTTTCGCTCATGCATTTAAAGCGACTGACCGCTCTCGCGTTAGCCTCCTGCTGCATCGCCGCCATCACACCCGCTATAGCCGATACGATCTCCGCTCCACAGGCTCTTGACCAGTCCGCGACCCTTCTCCTGACCGACCTGCCGGTGTTCTCCCCGGCCACCGCACTGGCTCAGTCCACCGTTCCCGATATCGCTTCACTCGCCGCGCCCAAGGGCGCCGCCTCCAAGGCCATCGCTTCCACGGCCACCGATGCCGCCGTCGCCTCCGATGACGACGCCAGCGCCGACGACGATGACGACAGCCTCGTCGCCGCCGCCACCGACAGGCTCGCCGGCCACGTCGATGGCCACGCCCGCCAGGCGCTTCTCGCCTTCGCCATGAAGCTCCGCGACATTCGCTACCATCGCGGCGGGCGCAAGCCCTCCACCGGTTTCGATTGCAGCGGCTTCGTCCGCTACGTGTTCCTGCACAGCATCGGCCTGGACCTCCCGACCAATTCGGCCAGCCAGTTCCTCGCCGGCCTCAAGGTCAAGCGCAACGAAATGAAGACGGGCGACCTGGTCTTCTTCCGCACCCGCGGCAAGGCCATCTCGCACGTCGGCATCTACATCGACAACGGCCAGTTCATCCATTCGCCGTCGGCCGGCAAGACCGTCCGCGTCGACAGCCTCAACGAGGCGTACTGGGCCAAGCACTTCGTCGGCGCCAAGCGCCCCGAAGGCATCGCCAAGATCTGACGGGCTCCTTCAACGTATATTTCCGAAACGGCATGCTCCGGCATGCCGTTTTTTTTGTCGCCCGCACCACGTCGGCCGGGCTGGCGCATCCGTTATCCTTCGGCACATGTCTCGTCATTCCCCGCGCGGCAGGACCCGGCCACCCGGCCGTCCTGTAG
Organism: Luteibacter sp. SVR4-7G; assembly: GCF_056755555.1. Classification (NCBI taxonomy): domain Bacteria; kingdom Pseudomonadati; phylum Pseudomonadota; class Gammaproteobacteria; order Lysobacterales; family Rhodanobacteraceae; genus Luteibacter; species Luteibacter sp. SVR4-7G. Next base: position 8,569 of record NZ_JBPGXO010000062.1, read on the forward strand.
CTCCCGTCCACGGCCTCGCGCGCACGCTGTCCAAGCGTGGCATCTGCTCGCGCAGCCAGGGGGAACGGATGGTGAAGGAAGGACGCGTGCGCGTGGACGGACGTCTCGTCCGCGATCCGGAATGGCCCATCGCCGGACACGAACGGATCGACGTGGACGGCGCTTCGGTGGAAGCCACGGCGCCCGTTTACCTCGCCCTGAACAAGCCACGCGGCATCGTCGTGTCGGCCGCGGACGAGCGCGGGCGCGAGACCGTGTATTCCCTCCTGGAAGGTGCGGGATTGCCCTGGCTTGGTCCGGTGGGAAGGTTGGACAAGGCCAGCGAGGGCCTGCTGCTGCTGAGCAACGACACCGTGTGGGCGGCAGGGATTACCGATCCCGCGACGCATGTGCCGAAGACCTATCACGTACAGGTGGCGGGCAAGCCCGGCGAGGCGACGATCGCCGCCATGCTGGAAGGTGTCGTGGAGGACGGCGAGCCGTTGCGTGCCGGCGCGGCCTCGCTGCTGCGCCAGGGCGAACGCAACGCATGGCTGGAGGTCACCCTGGACGAAGGCCGCAACCGGCACATCCGCCGCCTGCTGGCGGCGCTGGGTTTCGACGTGCTGCGGCTGGTGCGGGTAGCGATCGGCGATCTGGCCCTCGGCGAACTACCGAAAGGCCAGTGGCGGCATCTGGATGCCAGTGAAGTATCCGCGCTACGCCGCCGCTGACGGAACAGGTGTGGTGTGTGGTCAGCTCTTTAGCACGCCGAGTTTCCGGCCGACCTTGGTGAACGCGGCGATGGCGCGGTCGAGGTGCTCGCGGGTATGCGCCGCGCTCATCTGCGTGCGGATGCGCGCCTTGCCTTGCGGCACCACGGGGAAGAAGAAGCCGGTGACGTAGATGCCTTCCTCCAGCAGTTCCGACGCCATGGCCTGGGCCTGCTTGGCGTCGTAGATCATCACCGGAACGATCGGGTGCTGGCCCGGACGGATGTCGAAGCCGGCTTCGGTCATCTTCTCGCGGAAGTAGCGGGTGTTTTCCTTCACCTTTTCGCGCAGCTCTCCCGCCGAGGCGAGCATGTCGAACACCTTGATGCCTGCCGCGACCACGTGCGGCGGCAGCGAGTTCGAGAACAGGTACGGGCGCGAGCGCTGGCGCAGCATCTCGATCACCTCGCGGCGGCCCGTGGTGAAGCCGCCGAGCGCACCGCCGAGGGCCTTGCCGAGGGTGCCGGTGAAGATGTCGATCTTATCCATGACGCCATGCAGCTCGGCGGAACCGCGGCCGGTGTCGCCGAGGAAGCCGGTGCAATGGCATTCGTCGATGTGCACGAGCGCGCCGTACTTGCGGGCCAGCGCGGTGATCTGGTCGAGCGGGGCGACGAAGCCGTCCATGGAGAACGCGCCGTCGGTGGTGATGAGCTTGGTGCGCGCCCCGGCGGCGTCGGCCGCCTGCAGCTGCGCCTCGAGGTCGGCCATGTCGCAGTTCGCATAACGGAAGCGTTTGGCCTTGCACAGGCGGATGCCGTCGATGATCGAGGCGTGGTTGAGCGCGTCGGAGATCACCGCGTCCTCTTCGCCCAGCAAGGGCTCGAACAGGCCGCCGTTGGCGTCGAAGCAGGCGGCGTAGAGGATCGTGTCCTCGGTGCCGAAGAAGCCGGCGATCTGCCGCTCCAGCGCCTTGTGCAGGTCCTGCGTGCCGCAGATGAAGCGCACGCTGGCCATGCCGAATCCGTGCGTGTCCAGGGCGTCCTTGGCCGCCTGGATCACGTCCGGATGGTCGGCAAGGCCGAGGTAGTTGTTCGCGCAGAAGTTGAGGACCTTGCGGCCTCCTTCCAGTTCGATCTCGGCCGACTGCGGCGAGACGATGACCCGTTCGTTCTTGAACAGGCCCTGCTCGCGGATGGATTCGAGCTCGCTGGCGAAACGGGTCTGGCCGGGGTAGGACATGGTCGGGAAGGCCTTGGCGTAGGAGAATTCCTATTGTGAGGCCTTTACCCGGATGAGAAAACCTCGGTCTCCAGTCTCAGTGCAGGCCGAAATCCACGCGTGTCGTCTTTCCCCCGTCGTCAATCCCCTTGGCATCCGTCTTAGGCGCCACGACGAACACGCGTTTGCCGTCCACCTTGCCCTGGAGCCATTGCTGCACGGCGGACGCGCGGCGCTCGGCGAGATGTCGCAAGGCATCTGCATCGACCGGCATGTTGGCCTCCATGAGAGCGCGCATCTCGTCCGGCGGGAGCGACTTGGACAAGCCGATCACGTTCTTCGGTTTCGGAAACGACGCGTGGCGGTAGGCTCGTTCGAGATACTTCTCACGCTCCTCGTCAGTCGGCGGCGTAGTGTCGTCGTCCTTCGCGTTCGCCTGCTCCTGGCGGACGAGGTCGTCGACCATCACCGTGCGCAGGCCGCTTTCGTCCTTTGCCGGATCGACGCGGCCGACGATGTCGAGGTTGATCGAGGGCTTTTCGGTCAGCACCTTCACGATTTCGCCCAGCTTCGCCTGTCCGTCGGCATCGAGCACGGCCGAACCGGGCGGGAACTCGACATAGCCGAGGTCCTGGCGCCCGCCACCGCCGCCGATGGACGCCAGCAGCCGGAACGGCGAGGTCACCGCCTTCGCGATGAGGTTGCCGATGGCTCGCCAGACCAGGCCGCCGACGCTGAACTGGGGATCGTCGAGCGAGCCGGTGACGGGAATGCGCACGTCGATGCGGCCCTCGCTGTCCTTCAACAGCGCGACGGCCAGTTTCACCGGCAGGTGGTTGATCCCGGGGCCGTCGATGCGGTCGCCGAAGGTGAGCTGATCGATGAAGATGTGGTTGTCGGCGGTCAGCTTGCGCTGGTCGAGCAGGTAGTGGACATCGACGTTGAGCCGGCCCTTCGTGATCGGATAGCCGGCGTACTTGCCGGAGTAGGGCGACAGGTTGGCGAGCTGGATGCCTTCGGCCTTGGCGGTGATGTCGAGGAACGCCACCGGCGTGAGCGGGTTGATGGTGCCGCGGATGTCCACGGGGGCGTTGTCGTCGAGCTGGCCTGTCAGGGTCAGTTCCGCGGGCGAGGCGCCGCCCGTCGTGCCGAAGGCGCCGATCTTGCCGGTGAGCTGCGTCACGTCGGCGGTGTAGTTGGGCTTGATGAAATTGTCGGTGTAGTTGAGATGGCCCTTGGTCAGGCTGACCTGGCCGATGCGGACGTCCGCCGCGGGGCCAGCGGCGACCGGGGCCGGGCTCGTCGCGGCGGGAGCGGGCGCCGGCGCGGCGGCGTCGCGTGCCTCGGTCACCGACACCGCGCCCGGTGCCTCCGGACCGGCAACGACGTCCTGCAGGTTCAGCCGTCCATTCGCGTTGATGATGACGCGCGCATAGAAATCATCCAGGGCGAGGCCGCCGATGTCGACGCGCGGCACGTCCTCGCCGAGCCTGATGGCCATGCCCGACGCGCTCAGCGAGGTCCAGCGCAGGAAGTCCGCGTCGGTCACCTTGTCCAGCACGCGTACGCGGCCTAGCGTGGCTTCGCCAAGATAGGCGATGCGTGCGGGCGCGGTTCCCCTGTCCGTATAGCGCACGCGGCCGTCGAGGCTCAGCAGGCCGCTGGCGATGCGCACGTTCAGCGGCACGGTCACCAGTGCCTGCAACGGCGCCACGTTGAGCTGTTTCGCTTTCACGACCAGTTGCGCGTCGAGCGGCTGCGGCTTCACTTTCCCGGTGACCGCGAACGTTCCCTTGCCCAGCGCTCCCTTCAGGTCGAGCGTCACCGGCTCCTTCATGTTGTCGGACAGGCCATCGATGCCGAACGACGTGGCTTTCAGTTCGATGCCGTCATTGCGGCGCTGCGCCTTCGGGTCGCGCAAGGTCAGTGCGCCGTCGCCGAGACCGACATGTCCGATACTCCATCGCCATGCCGGCGAGGAGGCTTGCGACGCTTTCGTGGCTGGCGCCGCCTTCACCACGCGGGCGAGGTCGAGACTGCCGTCGGCGAGGCGCCGGAGGTCCAGCGCGAGGCCGTCGAGCGTCAGGGTGTCGAGGCGTGCTTCGCTGGTCGCGAGGTCGACCAGGGCGATCGATGCCTTCATCGACTTCCAGGTGACGGGCGCGGACCGCTCACGCCGCGGAACGAGGCGGAAGCCATCCACGCTGGCCTGCGCCTTGGCGATCCGTACCGTGGCTGCTTCGTGCCAGTCGAGCGCGAGTTCGCCATTTGCCCCCAGGCTGCCGCCCGTGATGTCGGCGTCGAGCGGCGGCGGCGCCAGCGGCACCAGGGCCGCGAGCGACACGTTCGCCATCGAGAGCGTGCCGGCATAGCGGCTGGCGGCGAGGTCCAGCGTGCCCTTCGTCGCGACGGTGCCGCCGGCCATGCGCGCGGCGAGGTCGAGGTTCGCCACGGGCGCCGCGACGGTGCTCAGGCCACGGATGCTGCCTTGCACACCTTCGAGCAGCAGGTGCGCGGGAGCCGGGGCGGCGAGGTCGGCGTACTCGAGGCGGGCGTCCTTCAGGACCAGCGCGTCGATGCGCACGTCGGTCGGTTTGGCGTTCGCCGGCGGAGGCGGAGCGGAAGGTCCACCGGTGAGCGCGTCGAAGTTGCTGCGGCCGCCCGGCAGCCGCGCGTAGCGGACGCCGAAGCGGTCGAGCGCGACGTTGCCCAGGCGGTAACGCGACGTCAACGGTTCCAGCGCGGTGAGCGCGGCGTCGCCGTGGCCCAGTTCGAGGATGGAGTCACCGCCTTTTTCGTTGACCTTCAGGTCGTCGACGGCAATGCGCCCGCTCAGGATCACGTGCGGCTTCGATTCCGCCATCGTGAAGCGCAGGTCGAGGCGCCCCGACAACTTGCCGCTGGGAACCGCCACCGGCAAGGGCGTGGGCACGAAGCCGAGGTAGCGGGGCAGGTCGAGGCGGTCGAGGCGGAAGCTGACCAGCGATTCATGGCTGTCGGCGAATGGCTTGGTCTGCCCCTCGACGCGAAGCGGGCTGCCATCGACGTTCATGGCGAGCAGCGGGCGCACGTAGATGTCCGTGGCGCTGGGCAGGCTGGCGATGAAGGGCACGCCGAGTTCGATATGGTCGAGGCGGTGCGTGGCGTTAAGCACGCGATCGTCGAAATCGATCTGCCCACCATGGACGGCGATATTGGAGACGGCGAAGCGCGCCGGTCCCTCGTCGGGTGTGGAGGGACCCGAGGCGAACCGGTCAAGGATGTCGGAGAAATTGAAGCGCTGCGGCGCGGTCCTTCGCAGGTGCACCTTCGGCCCCTCGATATCGAGCGCATCGAGGATCGGGGCGGCGCGGAACAGCGACGCCCACGAGGCGTCCGCGCTGATCTTGTCGACGTCCACGAAGGACGACTTGCCGTCCGCTTCGCCGAGATGCAGGCGTTCGACGGTGAGCCGCAACGTGAAGGGGTTGAGCGAGAGTCCACCGATCGTCACCGGACGCCCCAGTGCGGCGCTGGCGCGGGATTCGGCCTGGGAGCGGATCAGGGGCGGGGCGGCGAAAAAGCCCAGCAGGCCGAAAACGACCAGGGCGACGAGGGCCCCGGCGAGGATGCGCCGGGTCCGTCGCGACCGGTAAAGGGCGAGCGCCCGTTCGCGGCCCCTGTCCAGAGAAAGCCTTCCCCTGATCTTGCGTGTATCCATGCCGCCAACTCCCCGGACGATCCGAATTCCCCGGCGGAGTGTACTCGCCGGGAAACCCGTTGGAGGGACGGATCAGGCAATCCGGATCAGGTCCAGGAACAGACGACCTTGCCGCACTGGCCGGCGTCCATCAGGTCGAAGCCTTTCTGGAAGTCGTCGATGGCGATCTGGTGCGTCAGCACCTTCTGCAGCGGGAAGCCCGTGAGAACCATCTGAGTCATCTTGTACCAGGTCTCGTACATGCGACGGCCGTAGATGCCCTGCAGGGTGAGGCCCTTGAAGATCACCTTGTCCCAGTCGATGCCGGCGCCGCGCGGCATGATGCCGAGCATGGCGATCTTGCCGCCGTGGTACATGCACTCGAGCATGTCGCCGAAGGCGCGCGGGTTGCCGCTCATCTCCAGGCCCACGTCGAAACCTTCGATGTGCAGGTCCTTCACCACGTCCTTGAGTGACTGGTTGGCGACGTTCACCACGCGCGTGGCCCCCATGTCGGCGGCCAGCTTGAGGCGGTAGTCGTTGACGTCGGTCACCACGACGTTGCGCGCGCCCACGTGCTTGGCGATGCCCGCGGCGATGATGCCGATGGGGCCGGCGCCGGTGATGAGCACGTCCTCGCCGATCAGGTCGAACTCCAGCGCGCAGTGCGCGGCGTTGCCGTACGGATCGAAGAAGGCGGCCAGCTCGGACGGGATCTGGTCGGGAATCGGCCACAGGTTAGAGGCCGGCATGGTCATGTATTCGGCGAAGGCGCCGTTGCGGTTCACGCCGATGCCGAAGGTGTTCGGGCACAGGTGCTGGCGCCCCGCACGGCAGTTGCGGCAATGGCCGCAAACGATGTGGCCCTCGGCGGACACGCGGTCGCCGATCTTGTAGCCGGTGACGCCCGGGCCGATGTCGGCGATGCGGCCGACGAACTCGTGGCCGATGGTGAGCCCCGGCGTGATGGTGCGCTGGGACCACTCGTCCCACTTGTAGATGTGCAGATCGGTGCCGCAGATGGCGGTCTTCTCGATCTTGATCAGGACCTCGTTCGGGCCGACCTGCGGCACCGGCACTTCTTCCATCCAGATGCCTTGCTCTGGCTTGCGCTTGACCAGCGCCTTCATCGTCTGCTGCATGGGGCTCTTGGGTTCCGGGTAGGGAAGTCCGCCGGGCGGACCGAAACGTTCATTATAGGCGGTCCGTGGGAAGCTCGCTCCCACGTCGGCCATTGCCAGTCCTTCCGGCCCCCTCTATGGTCGGAACGGTTTTTTCTTACGGGGCAATGAAGCATGCGAATCCGCTCGATGATGCTGGGAGCCGCCATGGCGCTGGCGCTGGACGCGAAGGCAGACGAGGGCATGTGGCTGCCGTCGCAGCTGCCCGGTATTGCGAAGAATCTCAGGGAGGCCGGCTTCCATGGCGACCCGAAGGACCTCGCCGACCTCACCCGGGCGCCCCTCAATGCCGTGGTCCGGGTCGGCGGAGGTACCGGCTCCTTCGTCTCTCCCGACGGCCTTGTGGTCACCAATCACCACGTGGCCTTCGGCGTCATCCAGTACAACTCCCGGCCGGACCGCGACCTGATCGCCAACGGCTACGTGGCCCCCGACCGGGCGGGCGAGTTGCCTGCCAACCCCGACTACCGCCTGCGGGTGACGATAGGCTTCGACAAGGTCACGGATCGGATCCTCGCCGCGGCCAGGGGCAAGACGGGCAAGGCGTACTACGACGCGGTGGACGCCGCCAGCAAGGCGCTCGTCGCCGAGTGCGAGAGCGAGGCCGGGATCAGGTGCAGCGTCGCGAACATGTTCTACGGCCGTGACTTCTACCTGGTGAAGCAGCTCGAACTGCGCGACCTGCGCCTCGTCTACGCGCCGCCCCGGGCCATCGGCAACTACGGCGACGAGGTCGATAACTTCGTCTGGCCACGCCACGCCGGCGACTTCACCATCCTCCGCGCTTATGTGGGCCCCGACGGCAAGCCCGCCGACTATTCGCCCGACAACAAGCCTTACCATCCGCCCTCGCACCTGAAGCTCGCCACCGGCGGCGTGGCCGAAGGCGACTTCGTGATGCTGGCGGGCTATCCGGGCATCACCTACCGCCACCGCACGGCCGCGGAGTTCGCCGATCAGGTGGAATGGCGCCTGCCGACCTCGGTGGAGGTGCTGAAAGCCTTGCAGGAGGTGATCGAGACCAAGGGCAAGGATGATAAGAACGCGGCCATCCGCTACGCGTCGCAACTGCAGTCGCTGAAGAACGGCATCAAGCGTTTCAGCGGCGAGCTGGAAGGCCTGCAACGCAGCGATGCCGCCACCGTGCGCCGCGAAGACGAGGCCGCCATGCTCGCCTGGCTCGCCACGCAGCCCGAGGGCAAGACGCTGAAGCCGGAGATCGACCAGGTCATGGCGCTCATCGCCCAGGACAAGGACGTGCGCGAGCGTGACCTGCTGGTTGGTCTGCTGTCGTCGCAGACCCAGTTGATGAAGGGTGCGCTCGCGGTGGACCGCCTGTCGCTCGAGCGCCCGAAGGCCGATGCGGAGCGCGAAACGGGGTACCAGAAGCGCGACGAGGAACTGATCCGCAGCCAGCTGAAGCAGATCCAGCGGCGCTACGATCCCGCCGTGGAAAAAGCGCTCATCACCTCGATGATGCTGCGCTACCAGAAGCTACCCGAGGCCGGGCGCTTGCCCGAGGTGGACAAGGTCTTCGGCCGCACGCCTGCCGAGCTGGCGAAGGCACTCGACCGCATCTACGCGGGAACGAAGCTCGGCGACGAGCCGGAGCGCACTGGGTTGTTCGAGGCCTCGCCGGCGGACGTCGCAGGCAGCAAGGATCCCTTGCTGGTGGCGGCGCGTACACTGCGCCCGGCGCTCCTGCGCATCGAGGACGAACGCAAGTCGCGCGAAGGCGAGCTTCTGCGCCTGCGTCCGGCTTACATGCAGGGGCTCATCGCCTACCGCGAGAAGCAGGGCAAGGCGGTCTATCCGGACGCGAACTCGACCTTGCGCGTGAGCTACGGCAAGGTCACGCCGCTGATGGCCCGCGACGCGGTGACGTACGCTCCATTGACCACGGTCGCCGGTATCCTCGAGAAGAACACCGGCAAGCCGCCCTTCGACGCACCGAAGCCGCTGCTGGACGCGATCCACAAGGGCGACTTCGCCGGCTACGCCGATCCCGCCACGGGCGCCATGCCGGTCGACTTCCTGAGCAACCTCGACACCACGGGCGGCAACTCCGGCTCCCCGGTGCTCAATGCCAAGGGCGAACTGGTCGGCCTGAACTTCGACAGCAACTGGGAAGCGGTAAGCGCCAGCTGGATGTACGACCCGCGCTACAAGCGCGCCATCCACGTCGACATGCGCTACATCCGCTGGCTCATGGACAAGGTGTACCCATCGCCAGCGCTGCTGCGCGAGCTCGGCGTACCCCAAAACTGACGTCGCCCCTGCGCAGGCAGGGGCCTAGCGACTTCCGCCCTGACGCGGAACGAGTCGCTGGGTTCCTGCCTGCGCAGGAACGACGAGCCGCATTATCCACAGCGCGTGTGGATACCTGCTGGATAAGCGTGTGGACAACTTCTTTCCGCCGTTGCACGGCGCGCACTTGCGTTGCATCGGGTAAAAAATCGCCAGCCCGTTCGCGATATCCACAGCCGGTGTGGATACGCGCTGCATAAGCATGTGGACAAGTCCGATTCGCTCAACGCCGGCGGTTACTTGCCTTGCACTGGTCAAGGAGTGAGCAGTGCATGCGGCGGGGCTCGATGTAGATGCGCGCTTTGAACTGAGCACAGAAGTTGGACATC
>NZ_JBPGXO010000063.1:0-17433 GCF_056755555.1 Luteibacter sp. SVR4-7G
ATCATGGGCTACCTGCTGGTATCGGTGCAGCGTTCGAGCCGGTTCGTGGCCCGGCAGAGAGCGAAGCTCTACCGTTTCGTGGAACTGGTCGGCTACTGGTCGATGCTCGACGTCTTCGTCGTGGCGATCCTCTCCGCCCTGGTCCACTTCAAGATATTGAGCCGCGTCGAGCCCTTGCCCGGCGTGGTCTATTTCGGCGTGGTCGTGGTCCTCACGATGCTTTCGGCCATGAGCTTCGATCCTCGCCTGATCTGGGATAACAGGAAATCGCAATGAGCGACACCAACGTAGGAAACACGCCTCCCGAGGAGGACCTGCCGCAACCGGTGGTGCGCAAGTCGAAGCTGGGTTTCTCGCTGATCTGGCTGGTGCCGATCGTGGCGGCGCTGGTGGGCATCTCGCTGCTGGTCGGGCATTTCATGTCCGCGGGCCCGCAGATCCGGGTCTCCTTCCTCACCGCCGAGGGCATCGAGGCGGGCAAGACGCAGGTGAAATACAAGAACGTGGTGATCGGCAAGGTCACCACCATGCGCCTGTCGAAGGATCGCAGCCACATCACGGTGATGATCGACCTGAGCAAGGAAGCCAATGCCTTCGCTACCAAGGGCACGCGTTACTGGGTGGTCCGGCCGCGCATCGGTGCCAGTGGCGTGTCCGGCATCGACACGCTGCTCTCCGGTGCCTTCATCGGCGCGGACGCCGGCGATTCGGACGAGGAACAGACCGACTTCACGGGTCTCGAAACGCCTCCCGCGGTGACCCATGGCGCGCCCGGGCGGCGCTTCATGCTGCATGCGAGTGATCTCGGTTCCCTGGATATCGGCTCGCCGGTGTACTACCGCCGCATCCAGGTCGGCCGCATCGTGTCGTATGAACTGGACAAGGATGGCAAGGGCGTCTCCATGCAGCTGTTCATCGATGGGCCGAACGACCGTTTCGTGACCAGGGAATCGCGCTTCTGGAACGCCAGCGGCGTCGACGTCTCGCTGGGCGCCGACGGGCTGAAGATGAACACGCAGTCCCTGGCGACCGTGATCGCCGGCGGTGTCGCCTTCCAGGACCCGCCCGGACCGCACGAAGCGGATCCCGCGCCGGAGATGTCGGAGTACACGCTGTTCAACGACCAGACCACGGCGCTGGCGCCGCCGGACGGCAAGCCGCGCTACATACGCATGCGCTTCGAACATTCGCTGCGCGGCCTGGCGGTCGATGCGCCGGTGGAATTCCTCGGCGTGAAGGTCGGCCGCGTGGTCTCCGTGAACCTCGACTACGATCCGAAGACGCAGACCTTCCCCGTGGTGGTGGGCGCCCTGGTCTATCCGCAGCGCCTCGGCCAGGCCCACGAGAAGCTGGCCAAGGCGGTCGGTGGCGACGGCGACACGCTGTTCCCGCGGATCATGAGCGGGCTGGTCGCGCACGGTCTGCGTGCGCAGGCGCGCAGCGGCAACCTGCTCACCGGCCAGCTGTACATCGCGCTCGACTTCGATCCGAAGGCGACGAAGGTCGCTTTCGATCCGAATGCCAAGCCCGTGGAGATCCCGACGACGCCGGGCGACTTCGACCATCTGCAGGAGCAGATCTCGAGCATCGTCGACAAGGTCGAGAAAATCCCCTTCGATTCGATCGGCCGCAATCTCGACGGCAGCCTGAAGGAACTGCACGGCACCCTGAAGCAGGTCAACGGCGACCTGTTGCCGGAGGCGAAGAAGACCCTGCAGGGCGTGAACCAGACGATGGGCACGGCGAACGACGCTCTGTCCGAGAACTCGCCGTTGCAGCAGAACATCGCCAATACGCTCGAGGAACTGCAACGCACCGTGCGCTCGGTACGCGCCTTCACCGATTACCTGGGCCGCCACCCGGAAGCGCTGCTGCGTGGCCGCGGCGCCGACGCCCCGCCGAAGATAGCCACTCCGTCCACGAAGCAGGCCAAGGAAGAACAGCCATGATGCATTCCCTCCGCCTCGCCGGTGTCGCCGTCCTCGTCGCGGGTCTCGGCGCCTGCGCCTCGGCGCCGACGCATTTCCATACCCTGGTACCGCCGTCGGCTCCGCTGCCGGCGACCGCGGCACCCTTCGTCATCGACGTGTTGCCCGTGGGCGTGCCGCCACAGGTCGATCAGCCCGCCCTGGTGTTGCGCCAGGGTGCGAGCGGCATCGCCGTGCTCGACGGCGAGCGTTGGGCCTCGCCGCTGGGCGACGAGATCCGCGGCGCACTCTCGGCCGATCTCGCCGCACGCCTGGGCACGCACGACGTGCACGGCCTGCCGCGTGCGAAAGACGCCAAGGTCGTGCGCGTGCAGCTCGACGTGCGCCGCTTCGATTCCGAAATGAACGGCAATGCCACGCTGGAGGCGTCGTGGTCGGTCCGCGGTCCGGACCAGTCGGCGGCGAACTGTGCCTCGCGCGTCGCCGAACCGGCCGGCTCCAGCTACGACAGCCTCATCGGAGCCCACCAACGCGCGCTCGGCAAGGTGGCTGACCAGGTGGCCGCAGCCGTCCGCTCCATCGCCGCCGGCCAACCCGCCCCCTGCGGCAGCCCATTGTAGGAGCGCGCCTGCGCGCGACGGACTTTGTTGGGGCTGCTCGGGACAGACTTTGTTGGGGCTGATTGGGACAGACTTTGTAGGAGCGCGCCCTGCGCGCGACAGACTTTCGCGCCAGTCCGTAAGCTGGCGCGCCAGCTCCCAGGCCCGGCCTCAAAACATGTCGCGCGCCGGCGCGCTCCTACAAGACCAGGCCGTCAGGCCCGGCCCAAAACGGGTCACAAGCCCGGCGCGCTCCTGCAAGGCTTGGCCTTCCCGGCCCCGTGGGATAGTCTCCCGCGACTGACCGCCGCGCTTTCAGCGCGGCCACCCGAGCATCCCCACCGGTACCGAACACCATGCAGGACACCCACGATCAGGGCACGCGCGAGCAGGGCGGTTACGCCCCGGAGGTCGTCGAGACCGCCGCCCAGCGCTTCTGGAACGATACCCGCGCCTTCGAGGTCACCGAGGACACGGGCAAGCCGAAGTTCTATTGCCTCTCCATGCTCCCGTATCCATCGGGTGCCCTGCACATGGGCCACGTGCGCAACTACACCATCGGCGACGTGATCAGCCGCTACCAGCGCCAGCAGGGCCGCAACGTGCTGCAGCCGATGGGCTGGGATGCCTTCGGCCTGCCCGCCGAAAACGCCGCGATCAAGAACCGCACGGCCCCCGCGAAGTGGACCTACAAGAACATCGAACACATGCGCGAGCAGCTGAAGCGCATGGGCTTCGCCTACGACTGGTCGCGCGAAGTCACCACCTGCAAGCCCGAGTACTACCGCTGGGAACAGCAGATGTTCACCCGGCTGATGAAGAAGGGCCTGGTGTACCGGAAAAACAGCGTCGTGAACTGGGATCCGGTGGACCAGACCGTCCTGGCGAACGAGCAGGTGATCGACGGTCGCGGCTGGCGCTCCGGCGCGCTCGTGGAAAAGCGCGAGATCCCGCAGTGGTTCCTGAAGATCACGGCCTACGCGCAGGAGCTGCTCGACGGCCTCGACGCGCTGCCTGGCTGGCCGGACGCCGTGAAGACCATGCAGCGCAATTGGCTGGGCCGTTCCGAGGGCCTGGAAATCTCCTTCGACGTGGACGGCTGGAGCGAGCCCCTGACCGTGTTCACCACGCGTCCGGACACGCTGATGGGCGTGTCCTACGTGGCCGTCGCCGCCGAACATCCGATCGCGACGCGCGCCGCCGAAGGCAACGCGGGCCTGGCCGCGTTCATTGAAAGCTGCAAGGCCGGGGGCGTGTCCGAGGCCGAGCTGGAGACGCAGGAAAAGCGCGGCTACTACACCGGCGTGGACGCCACCCACCCGATCACCGGCGAGAAGCTGCCCGTGTGGGTCGCCAACTTCGTGCTGATGGGCTATGGCACCGGCGCCGTCATGGCCGTGCCGGGCCACGACCAGCGCGACTGGGAATTCGCGCAGAAGTATTCGCTGCCGATCAAGATGGTGGTGGTCGACCGCGGCGTCGTCGACGCCGTGGCGGAGCTGAAACGCGATCTCGCCGCCGAAGGCACGGACACGGTGCAGAACGCGCTGGACGGCGGTTCGTCCGATGCGTACCAGTCGTCCGCCGCCGTTGAGACGATCAAGACCTTCGAGAACCGCATCCAGAACGTGGAGGCGTACACGGAGTACGGCACCCTGATCAATTCGGGCGAGTTCGACGGTCTCGAATTCAAGGACGCCTTCGAGGCGATCGCCGCGAAGCTGGCCGCCAGCGGCCGCGGCGATCGCCGGGTGAACTGGCGTATCCGCGACTGGGGCGTGAGCCGCCAGCGCTACTGGGGCTGCCCGATCCCGGTGATCTACTGCCCGCAATGCGACGCGGTGCCGGTGCCCGAGGACCAGTTGCCGGTGGTGCTGCCGGAGGATGTGGAATTCTCCGGCGTGCAGTCGCCGATCAAGGCCGACCCGGCGTGGCGCAAGACCACCTGCCCGAACTGCGGCGGCCCCGCCGAGCGTGAGACCGATACCTTCGACACCTTCATGGAGTCGAGCTGGTACTACGCGCGCTACACCAGCCCCGGCGCGAATGCGCAGGTGGACGGGCGCGCGAACTACTGGACGCCGGTGGACCAGTACATCGGCGGCATCGAGCACGCGATCCTGCACCTGCTGTACTTCCGCTTCTACCACAAGCTCATGCGCGACGAGGGCTTGGTGGAAAGCGACGAACCCGCGACGAACCTGCTCTGCCAGGGCATGGTGATCGCGGAGACCTATTTCCGCACGGAAGCCGACGGTTCCACGACGTGGTTCAACCCGGCGGACGTGGACGTGCAGCGCGACGAGCGTGCCCGCGTCGTCGGTGCCGTGCTGCGTGCCGACGGCAAGCCGGTCGAGATCGGCGGCATCGAGAAGATGTCGAAGTCGAAGAACAATGGCGTGGACCCGCAGTCGATGGTCGAGAAGTACGGCGCCGACACGGTGCGCCTGTTCTCGATGTTCGCCGCGCCGGCCGACCAGTCGCTGGAATGGAACGAGGCGGGCGTCGAGGGCATGGCGCGCTTCCTGCGCCGCCTGTGGCGCGACGTTTCCGCCCACGCGGAAGTGCTTCCGGCTGGCGACGACTCCGCCGGGGCTGCCGCGCGCAAGGCCCTGCGCCGCCAGCTTCACGAGACCATCCAGAAGGTCGGCGACGACATCGGCCGCCGCCAGTCCTTCAACACGGCCATCGCCGCGCTGATGGAACTGCTGAACGCACTGGGCAAGTTCGACGACGCCAGCGCTCAGGGCGTGGCGCTGCGGCAGGAAGCCTTCACCGCCATGGTCCAGCTGATCAATCCGTTCACGCCCCACGTGGCGCATGCCCTCTGGCAGGTCCTGGGCCATGGCGAGACCCTGGTTGAGGACGCCGGCTGGCCCCAGGTGGACCCGGAGGCGCTGGTCCGCGACTCCCTTACCTATGCCGTGCAGGTCAACGGCAAGCTTCGCGCTACCATCGAGGTGCCGGCATCGGCCTCGAAGGACGAGGCGGAAGCCATGGCGCGGGCCGAGCCGAACGTGGCCCGCCTGCTGGAAGGCCAGACCGTGCGCAAGGTGATCGTCGTGCCCGGCAAGATCGTCAACATCGTCGCAGGATAACCATGAGCCCGAACCTCCTTCGTTCGCTTCGCCTCGCCGCCCTGCTTTCCGCCGTGGCCGTGCTTTCGGCATGTGGCTTCCACCTGCGACAGACCGCGTCGCTGCCCCCGGGGATGAAGAAGATCCACCTTACGGTCTCCGGCGGCGGCAAGCTGCAGCGCGATCTCACCCGCGCGCTGGGCAACTCCGACGTTACCGTGGTCGACGCACCCGCGGCCGACGCGGCGGAGCTCGCCATCACGTCGAACACGTTCCGCACCGACTCGCTCACCGTCAGCGGCACCGCGCGCGTCACTGAGTACGCCGTGCGCTACCACGTCGAATTCAATGCCAAGGCCGCCGACGGGACCGTGATCGTTCCCACCCAGGCGGTCGACATGTCGCGCGAGTTCAGCTACGACGCGACCAACACTATCGGCACGGCCAGCCAGACCGAAGAGCTGCAGCGCAGCCTCATCGGCGACATGGTCCAGGCCATCCTGTTCCGCCTGGAGGCCGCCGCCGCTCATCCTGCCGTGGCGACTCCTCCGCAGGCGTCCACGTCCCCGAACTGACCGGTCAGCGGCGTGCCCCTCAACCCGGTTCAGTGGCAGAAGCACCTCGCAGGCGAGCGCATGGCGCCGGTTTACCTGCTCGTGGGCGAGGAACTGCTGGTGCTCGAGGCCGCGGATGCCGTGCGCGCCATGGCCCGTCGCTTGGGGTACAGCGAGCGCGACGTGCTCGAGGCCGACAGCCGCTTCGATTGGGACGACCTCGCGCGCGCCTCCGCCGGGTTGTCCCTGTTCGCCTCGCAGCGCCTGCTCGACCTGCGTCTGGCGGGAGGCCGTGCTGGCAAGGACGGCGGTGCCGCGATCGCCGCGTTCGTGGCCGATCCGCCGCCCGATACCACCCTGCTGATCACCGCCACGGAGTGGAGCAGCAAGCATGAGGCTGCCTGGACGAAAACCGTCGATCAGGGCGGGGTGCAGGTGGTGTTCAATGCGCCCCGGCCGCACGAATGGACCTCATGGATCGGCGCCCGGGTGGCCTCGCGAGGACTCAAGGCCACGCCGGACGCAGTCGCGATGCTCGCCGAACGGGTCGAGGGCAACCTGCTCGCCGCGGCCCAGGAGATCGACAAGCTCGTCGTCCTCGCCGGCGACAAGCTGCTCGACGCAGCGACGCTCGAAGGCCTCGTCGCCGACAGTGCCCGCTTCGACGCCTTCAAGCTCACCGATGCCGCTTTCGCGGGAGAGGGCGGGCGGGCCCTCCGCATCCTTGCGGGACTGCGTGCGGAGGGCGACGAACTCATCGCCCTGATGGGCTGGCTGGTGAACCAGTTGCAGCTCGCCATGCGCCTGGCGAACGCGCGTGACTTCGGCGCGCAGGCGAAGGCCGAGCGCTTGTGGCCTGCGCGCGAACAGCTGTTCCGCAAGGCACTGCGCCGCGCACCGCGCGAACACTGGATGGCCTGCCTCGCCCGTGCCGCGCGGATCGACCGCATGGCCAAGGGGCGGGAGCAGGGCGATCCCTGGCTGGAGGCGGAGCGCCTTATCGCCGCCATCGCCGAGCCGCGCGCCGCGGCGGCCTTTGGATGAGCGGGATGCGTCCGCTGGCCATTCTTGGGGGCACCTTCGACCCGGTCCACCATGGGCACCTGCGGGGCGCGTGGGAGGCGGCCGAGGCGCTGGATGCCGAGGTGCGCCTGGTACCGGCGCGGACACCGCCGCACCGGCCGCCACCGGTGGCCGACGCCGCAGGCCGCGTGGCCCTGCTGCGCGCCGCACTCGCCGGCCAGGACCGGCTCGGCATCGATACCCGGGAGCTGGACCGCGATGGCCCGTCCTATACGGTGGATACCCTGGCCTCGCTGCGCGCCGAGATAGGCCCGGACCGGCCGCTGGTGCTGCTCGTTGGTGCCGATGCCTTCGCCGGGCTGGCGTCCTGGCACCTCTGGCAGGATCTTTTCACCTTCGCCCATATCGGCGTGCTGACCCGACCCGGTGGCGGCCACGCACCGGCCGGCGCCCTGGCGGACTTCATCGCCGGCCGCCGTGCGCCGCGCCCCCAAGGCCCGGCCGGGAACGTCGTGCACATCGCCATCACGCCGCTGGACATCGCCGCCACGGCCATCCGCGAATCCTTCGCGGCAGGCAACGAGCCGCGCTTCCTGTTGCCCTCGGCCTGTTTCGACGACGAAGCCCTGCTGGCGCCCTACCGGGCCCTGGGCAACTAAGCGCGCTGTAGGAGCGCGCCCTGCGCGCGACATCTTTTGGGGCCAGGAGCCACAGGGCCTGTTGCCTCTCGCGAAAACCTGTCGCGCGCAAGGCGCGCTCCTACATTACCTGCCAGGGCATTTGACGCGGGCTGAGCGCTCGGGCGTTATACTGCCGCCAACCCCGGCATCCTGCCGAACGAGGTTTCCGCATCTTGAGTTCGATCGCATCCCGCAAGGCCAGATCCCCCGCCAGCAACGAACACCTGCGCCAGCGTGTGGTTGCCGCGCTCGAAGACCTCAAGGCCAAGGACGTTCGCGAAATCGACGTCCGCGGCAAGACCTCCATCGCAGACATCCTCTTCATCGCATCGGGCACGTCGGCCCGCCACGTGAAGTCCATCGCCGACGAAGTCATCAAGTTCGCGAAGGAAGCGGGCGTGATGCCGCTCGGCGTGGAAGGCCAGACCGAGGCCGAGTGGGTGCTGGTCGACCTGGGCGACATCATCGTCCACGTGATGATGCCGCGCATCCGCGAGTTCTACGGCCTCGAACGCCTGTGGACCGTGGGCGACGACGGCGCCGAAGCCGCGAACGACTGAGCCCGCCGTGCGGGCTCGCCTCATCGCCGTCGGCGAACGCATGCCGGCCTGGGTGGCCGAGGGTTTCGCCGAATACCGCAAGCGGCTGTCGCACGAGCTTCCCCTCGAACTGATCGAGATCAGGCCGGGCACGCGCGGCAAGGGCCGCGACGACGCGAAGGCGATCCTCGACGAAGGTGCCGCCATCCTGGCTGCGCTTCCACGCGACATCCATGTCGTCGCGCTGGATGGGCGCGGCAAGACCTGGTCCAGCGAGGACCTGGCCAGGCAGCTGGAGCAATGGCGCATGGGCGGCCGTGACCTCGCCTTCCTCATCGGCGGTCCCGACGGCCATGCGCCCGACGTGTTGGAACGCGCCGACCAGCGCTGGTCGCTGGGGCCGCTGACGCTGCCGCACATGCTGGTCCGCCTCGTGCTGGCCGAGCAGCTCTACCGTGCCACCACGCTGGTGGCCGGCCATCCCTACCATCGCGTCTGAAGGACCTGCCGTGCTGTACCTGGCCTCGCAATCGCCGCGCCGCCGCGAACTCCTGGACCAGCTCGGCGAGGCGCACCGCACGCTGGACGTCGACGTGGAGGAAGCCCGGGAAGCAGGGGAGTCGCCCGACGAGTATGTCGCCCGGGTAGCCCTGGACAAGGCGCGCGCCGGCTTCGCCCTCGTGCAGGATGAGCAGGGCGCCCGGGTGCTCGGCGCCGATACCGAGGTGGTTCTGGATGACGAGGTCTTCGGCAAGCCCCGCGGCCCCGCCGACGCGGCCGCCATGCTTCGCCGCCTCGGCGGCAGGGAGCACCGGGTGATTTCCGCGGTGTGGCTGGTCGGGGCCGGCAGCGAACGATGCGCGGTATCGGTTTCCACGGTACGCTTCGCTCCGCTTTCCGACCGCGAGATCGACGCCTACGTGTCCACCGGGGAGTGCATGGGCAAGGCGGGCGCGTATGCCATCCAGGGCCGTGCAGCGGCCTTCGTGGAGCACCTTTCCGGCAGCTATTCAGGCGTGATGGGCTTGCCCCTGTTCGAAACCTCCCGGCTGTTGCGCGGTCAGTGACAGGTCCTCGACGCGCGGGCTATAAAGCATGACGACCCAAGGAAAAGGCAGCGCGGTGAGCGAGGAAATCCTGATCAATGTCACGCCGCGTGAGACGCGGGTGGCCATCGTCGAAAACGGCATGCTCCAGGAAGTCCACGTGGAGCGCGCCCAGAAGCGGGGCTACGTGGGCAATGTCTACAAGGGCCGCGTGCAGCGCGTCATGCCGGGCATGCAGGCCGTGTTCGTGGAAATCGGGCTGGAGCGAGCTGCCTTCCTGCACGCCTCCGACATCGTTCGCCCGTCGCTACCGCCGACCGATGCCCCGGCCGAGGGCAAGGCCAACGGGCACGGGCCCGTGCCGCCGATTTCCGAACTGGTGCACGAAGGCCAGGAAATCGTCGTGCAGGTGGTGAAGGATCCGATCGGCAGCAAGGGCGCGCGCCTCTCCACGCACCTGTCGATCCCGTCGCGCTACCTCGTGCTGCTGCCGCATTCGCGCACGCTGGGGGTGTCGGTGCGCATCGAGGACGAGGCCGAGCGCCAGCGCCTGAAGGACATCATCAATCCGCTGATCGGTGAGAACCACCTCGGCTACATCGTCCGCACCAACGCGGAAGGCCAGTCGGAAGAATCCCTCGCCTTCGACGTGACCTACCTCGGCAAGGTATGGCGCGTGGTGCAGGAGAACATCCAGAAGGCGAAGGTGGGCGAGCGGGTCTACGAGGAGCTGTCACTGCCGTTGCGCTCGCTGCGCGATTCGCTCAACGACGGCATCGAGAAGGTGCGCGTCGACTCGCGCGAGACCTTCGAGAAAACCGTCAAGTTCGTGCACAAATTCATGCCGGTGCTGTCCGACCGCATCGAGCACTACGCGGGCGAAAGGCCGATCTTCGACCTCTACGGCGTGGAAGACGAGATCCAGCGTGCGCTGCGCAAGGAAGTGCCGTTGAAGTCGGGCGGCTACCTCATCGTCGACCAGACCGAGGCGATGACCACCATCGACGTCAACACCGGGGGCTACCTCGGCAGCCGCAACCTCGAGGAAACCGTGTACCGCACGAACCTCGAGGCCGCGCAGGCGGCGGCACGCCAGCTGCGCCTGCGCAACCTGGGCGGCATCGTCATCATCGACTTCATCGACATGACCGACGACGAGCACAAGCGGCAGGTGCTGCGCATGCTCGAGAAGGGCCTGGCGAAGGACCATGCGAAGACGACGGTGTATCCGATGTCGGCGCTGGGCCTGGTGGAAATGACCCGCAAGCGCACCACCGAAAGCCTGGAGCGCCAGCTTTGTGAGCCGTGCCCGGCGTGCGGCGGACGCGGCACGTTGAAGACGGCCGAAACGGTGATCTACGAGATCTTCCGCGAGATCACCCGCGCGGTGCGCCAGTTCAACGCGCAGAAACTGCTGGTCATGGCCAGCCCGAAGGTGGTCGGCCGCATCCTCGAGGAAGAATCGGCCGCCGTCGCCGAGCTGGAAGAATTCATCGCCAAGAGCATCCGTTTCCAGGCGGAAGAGCATTATTCGCAGGAACAGTTCGATGTCGTTCTTCTCTAAAGGCAGCCAGCCTCCCACGGCGCAGACGGTTCCTCGCCGGTGAGCTCGAACTGGCGCCATCGCGCACGGCGGCTCAGGTTTGTCTTGCTGGGGCTCGTCGGCACCGTACTGGTCGCGCTGGCGATCGTGATGGCACTCGGCCAGCTCCTGCTCCCGCTGGCCGCGCACTATCCGGAACGCGTGGCGGCCATGCTCAGCGAGCAGCTGCACCGGCCGGTGCGTTTCGCGTCGCTGGAGGGATTCTGGAGGCCGTCCGGCCCGCTGTTCGTGATGCGCGATGTCACCATCGCGCCCAGCGAGGGCGGCGAGCCGCTGAACCTGCCGCAGGCGGCGGTGAAGCTCGACTTCGGCGCCTTCGTGCTGCCGTCGCGGCATCTCATCAACCTGCGCCTGCAAGACCTGCGCCTCGGTCTGCGCCGTGCCGTCGACGGGCGCTGGAGCATCGACGGGTTCGCCACGGGCAGCGGCACGCAGAAAGTGTCGCTGGGCAACCTGTCCGCCGACCTCTGGCTCGGCAACCTCCGTCTCGATATCGCCGACGAGACCACACAGCGGCATTACGGTCTGATCGCCGACCAGTTGCAGATCAGCCTGCGCGGCCACGCGATCCGCTTCGGCGGCAGCCTGCGCCGCGAGAACGCCACGGGCATGCTCACGGCGGCCGGGCGGTTCGCCGAGGACGGTTCCAGCGGACGGATCTACGTGAAGGGAGCCGATGTCGATTTCGCGGGCCTGACCGGCGATTTCGACCTCGACGGTTATGCGCTCGCCGGCGGAAAGGGCAGTTTCGAAAGCTGGCTGGACTGGCGCGATGCCCACGTGGTGCGGGCCACCTGGCGGGTCGATCTCGACAACCTCGCCGTCCGCGGACCCGTCCGCACGGTGCGCACGGCGGGCCTGCACGGCATCGTCGACATGCATCGCACGACGGACGGCATGCGCATCGACTGGGCCGGGCGCGACGGCAGCGACCTCGCGCTGTTGCTCCGGCATGCCGGCGACCGGAGCGACGGGACGCTGGTCGCGCGCAAGCTCGACCTTGCGCCGCTTCTGCCCTGGGCCGGCGTGCTGCCGCAGGTGTCGCCGTCGCTGGCGCGCTGGCTGGGAGAAGGCCATCCGCGCGGGCGCTTCGACCACCTGCGCGCCGACTGGAATTCGGTCTCGGGCATGAGCTTCGCGCATGCGGCGTTTTCGGGCCTCGGCATCGACGCGAGCGGCAGCCTGCCCGGCATATCGTCGCTGCAAGGCGAGGTGTTCGGCGACGGCGAGGCGATCTCGCTCAGCCTTCCCGCGCAGGCGACGACGATCGACGCCACCGGCATCTTCCGCAAACCCTTCGTGATGTCATCGCTCGGTGGCGAAGTCGCCGTCTATAAAGATGAGGGGGACTGGCATATCGGCGTCGATCCGCTCGACTTCCGCGGCGAAGGTTACGGCGGCCAGGCACGCGGTGAGCTGGTGCTGCCGGCGGCGGACACCGGACCCTTTATGGACATGTACGTGGCGCTCGGCGAAGGCGACGTGCCCGCGGCGAAACTGTTCTGGCCGATCCATTCGATGTCCGAGCCCGCGCAGAACTGGCTCAACCGCGGTCTCGTCGCCGGACGCATCGCAGGCGGTTCCGCACTGCTCCGCGGCAACCTCCGCGAGTTTCCGTTCAAGAACCAGGAAGGGCGCTTCGAGGCACGTGCGGTCATCGAGGACCTGGTGCTCGACTACGGCGTCGGCTGGCCTCGCGCGGAGGGCGTCTCGGCGGTAGCCAACTTCATCGGCAACGGCATGTACGTCGAAGCGAGCGCGGGGCATTCCCTCGGCAACGCGGTGAGCGCGGCATCGGCGGCCATTCCCGATTTCGCCGATGACATCCTCGACCTCAAGGTGAGCGGCGCCGGCACCGGCGGCAGCTACCTCGACTTCATCAAGAACAGTCCGATCGCCGGCCGCAGCCGTGAAGCGCTCGACAAGATGAAGCTCGGCGGCACCGGCGAGTTCGGCTTCAACCTGCTGATGCCGCTGAAAAGCGCAAAGGACTTCACGCTGCAGGGCAAGGCCACGATCAAGGATGCCGACCTCGTCGCCGACGAATGGAAGCTGCGCCTCGACAAGATCACCGGACCGATGAGCTTCGACGGTGCCGGCTTCAGTGCGAAGGGACTGAAAACCGCGTTCCGCGGCCAGCCGGCACAGCTGGACGTCGCCATCGCCGGAGCCACCGGCGATCCGGCGAAAATCGTCGATGCCTCGGTCAGCGGTGCATTCACCGTGGGCGAGATGGTCGGCGAATTCGAGAACCTGAAATGGCTGGCGGACGTCGCCAAGGGCCGCGGCCTGTTCCGCGTGGGCTTCGACCTGCGCAAGACGGGGCAGGGCGATGACACCGCGCAGACCTTGCGCGTGGATTCCGATCTGAACGGCGTGGAGCTGACCATGCCCGCGCCGGTGAAGAAGCCTGCCAACGTAGCCACGCCGCTCTCCGTGAGCGTCGGCTTGCCTGTGGACGGTGCCCGGCTGGATATCGCCCTCGGCGACGTCGTGCGGGGAAGGCTGCGCCTGCCGGCCGGCACGGAGCCTCTGGCGGCCGCGTTCAGCCTCGGCAGCGCCGTACCGACGACGATGCCCGCGCGTGGTTACCTGATCGGCGGGCACGCGGCGAAGCTGGATGCCTCCGGCTGGACGCAGTTCGTCGTCGGCCTGTCCAGCGGGGAATCCGGACCGGGCCTCTCCGCCCTCGACGTGACCGCTGCCGACGCCGAGGTGTTCGGGCAGCATTTCGCGAACATGCACCTGGTGGCGAAGCCGGGTCCGCAGGAACTTTCCCTGCGTGTGGACAGCGAAGGGATGGCTGGCCAGCTGAGCGTGCCGAACGAAGAGCTCCGCCGCCGCGGCATCACGGCGCGCATGGACCGCCTCTGGTGGCCGGCAGCCGACGATCCGGCGACGGCCGCGAAAAAGGGCAAGACGGCGGCCGACGCCGCCGCGACGACCGCCGCCACCGTGGCCAAGGCCGAGGAAGCGAAGGCCAATCCGGCTGCGGCGACCAAGCCGCCCGATGCGAACGAAGCGGGCGTGGCACCGTCGAGTCTTCCGCCGCTGCACCTGCAGGTAAGCGACATGCGCCTGGGTAACGCGCGCCTGGGCGAAGCCCGTCTCGAAACCTGGCCCACCGACGAGGGCATGCACATCGACCAGTTGCGTGCGCAGTCGAAGAACGTGCAGATCACCGCGTCGGGCGACTGGAACGGCGACGAGAAACGCAGCCGCACGCACCTCACCATGGACTTCGCCTCCGAGGACGTCGCGCGCATGTTCGACGCCCTCGGCTTCGCCGGCATCCTCCAGGGCGGCCGCACCTCGGCGCGCCTGGACGCGACCTGGCCCGGTGGCCCCTCCGCGCTCGCGCTGGCGAACATGGACGGCACGCTCAAGGTCGACGTGGCCAACGGCCGCATCCTGGAAGTCCAGCCCGGCGTTGGCCGGCTGTTCGGTCTCATCTCCGTCACCGAGCTGCCGCGCCGCCTGTCGCTGGATTTCGGCGACGTGCTGGGCAAGGGCTTCGGTTTCGATTCGATCAAGGGCGATTTCCGCTTCGCCAGCGGCAATGCCACGACGCAGAACCTCACGATCCGCGCCCCCGCCGCCGAAATCACCATCACCGGCCGCGCAGGCCTCAAGGCGCGCGACTACGACCAGGAAGTGCTGATCGTGCCGCACGTCGGCAACAGCCTCCCCGTGGTGGGTGCTCTGGCCGGCGGCCCGGTCGGCGCGGCCGCGGGCCTCGCCGTGCAGGGCATCCTCGGCAAGGGCCTGAACCAGGCCGCCCGCAAGCGCTACCACGTGACCGGCAGCTGGGACAAACCCGTCTTCACCCCGATCGACAAAGGCCAGCCCTCCACCGCCCCCACGAAATAAGTGTAGGAGCGCGCCTGCGCGCGACAGGTTTTGAGGCCGTGCCCAAGAGCTGGCGCGCCAAATTCGGGACCGGGGCGAAAACCTGTCGCGCGCAGGCGCGCTCCTACAGGGGGAGGCCGGAGACGGCGACTTCCCTCCCGAGGGTTTAAGCTAGGCAGTCATGGCCCCAGATCAGGGGCCACACCGTTCCCCAACCGGCAGCCCCATGGATTCCCTGATTTCCCTCGCAGAACGCCGCCTCCTCACCCCCGGCGGCCTCGCCGCCAACGATCTGGATCGCGTGTTCTCCCAGTTGATGGGACCGTCCATCGACGCGGCGGACCTCTACTTCCAGCATTCGCGCAGCGAGTCCTGGGTGCTGGAGGAGGGCATCGTGAAAGACGGCAGCCACTCGATCGAGCAAGGTGTCGGCGTGCGCGCCATCTCGGGCGAGAAGACCGGCTTCTCCTACTCGGACGAAATCGTATTGCCGCAGCTGCTCGAGGCCTCGCGCGCCGCGCGTGCGATCGCGCAGGGCGGTGCGGGCTCGGGCAAGCCCCTGGCGATCGCGACGGGCCGCGGCCTGTACCCGGCCATCGATCCGGTGGAGAGCCTGCCGAACGAAGACAAGATCGCGCTGCTGCGCGAGGTGGATGCGTACGCGCGTTCGCGCGACCCGCGGGTGAAGCAGGTGGTGGTAAGCCTTTCCGCGACCATGGATACGATCCTCGTCGCGGGATCCGACGGCACGCTGGCCGCCGATGTCCGGCCGCTCGTGCGCCTCAACGTACAGGTGATCGCCGAACAGAACGGCCGCCGCGAGCAGGGCCACGCCGGCGGCGGCGGTCGTTATGGTTATCGCGAACTGATCGACAACGGCCGTGCGCAGGCGTTCGCTGCGGAGGCCGTGCGCCAAGCGCTGGTGAACCTCGAGGCGGTGGATGCGCCCGCGGGCAGCATGAGCGTCGTCCTCGGCCCCGGCTGGCCCGGCATCCTCCTGCACGAGGCGATCGGCCACGGGCTGGAGGGCGACTTCAACCGCAAGGGCAGCTCGGCCTTCGCGGGCCGCATCGGCCAGCGCGTGGCGGCCGAAGGCGTCACCGTGGTCGACGACGGCACCCTGCCGGGACGCCGCGGCTCGCTGAGCATCGACGACGAAGGCACGCCGACGGAGTGCACCACGCTGATCGAGAACGGCATCCTCAAGGGCTACATGCAGGACAAGCTCAACGCGCGCCTGATGGGCGTGAAGTCCACGGGCAATGGCCGCCGCGAATCCTTCGCGCAATTGCCGATGCCGCGCATGACGAACACGTACATGCTCGCGGGCAATCGCGAGCCGGAAGAAATCGTCCGCTCGGTGAAGCGCGGCCTCTACGCCGTGAACTTCGGCGGCGGCCAGGTCGACATCACGAACGGCAAGTTCGTGTTCTCGGCGAGCGAGGCGTACCTGATCGAGGACGGCAAGATCACGCGTCCGGTGAAGGGCGCCACCCTGGTAGGCTCCGGCCCGGACGTCTTGACCCGCGTCTCGATGATCGGCAACGACCTCGCCCTCGACGAAGGCGTAGGCGTCTGCGGCAAGGACGGCCAGAGCGTACCCGTAGGCGTAGGCCAGCCCACGCTCCGCGTGGACGGCATGACCGTAGGCGGCACCGCAGCCTGACCCCACTGTGTAGGAGCGCGCCTGCGCGCGACCGCCTTTCGCGTCGGTTGGCCCGCTTGCGCGGGCCCATGTTCTAAGCGGCTTCACCGCATGGAGCGCTGGCCGGCTCGGCTGTCGCCATCGCGTTTTGCTTTGGCGTGGCGGCGGGTTGCCGGCGCCTGCCGTTTTTCTCGCTAAGTCCTCGTCCGGCCTACGCCTCCCTGCGGAATCGCTCCAAAAACGGCAGCCACCGGCTCCTCCCAACACCGCGGTCGCATGCGGCAAAAGCCAGAGCAACAGCATGCCCGCTTCGGGCCGCACATTCCCCGCGGCTCCCGAAAATGCGCGTACGTTGTAGGAGCGCGCCTTGCGCGCGACAGCCTTTCGCGACCAGCTCCCATCCGTCGTTCCAAACCCGATGGCCTCATGGGTGATCGCAATAAAAGGCTCCCAGCGTCCCTTCGCGCTAATTACCCGCAAGCACCCCGGTAACGGCCCGCAATTGCTCCCTCACCAATTCCGTCTGCGCCCGCACGGCGTAATCCAGCCCACGCCTCATCAACGCATCGATCACCGTAAGCACGTCAGCCACCTCCTTGCCCTTCAACTCATCGACCTCCCCGGTCGTCTCCGCCACGAACTCGGTC
This sequence comes from Luteibacter sp. SVR4-7G, assembly GCF_056755555.1. Taxonomy (NCBI): domain Bacteria; kingdom Pseudomonadati; phylum Pseudomonadota; class Gammaproteobacteria; order Lysobacterales; family Rhodanobacteraceae; genus Luteibacter; species Luteibacter sp. SVR4-7G. The sequence goes on from NZ_JBPGXO010000063.1 coordinate 17,191, forward strand.
AACCGCTGCGCATACTGCAACCACTCCGTCGCCTCATTCATCAGCTCATGCACCGAGGCTTCGGTATGCTCATTCATCGTGCTCGTCGCATTCATGCTGTGCTCCTTGCTGTGCCGCCGTCCGCCGCTTGCGCAAACGCGCAGGTGTGGCACGCCGCGCCAAGCGACGTGCCACGGGCAAAACATCGCCTCGAGGCGATGAGCTGCGGACTCGCGGGATCACCGGCAGCCCGTGACCGGGCGC
>NZ_JBPGXO010000064.1:0-17307 GCF_056755555.1 Luteibacter sp. SVR4-7G
GCGCCGCGTGCGTGGCCTGTACAACAACGTGAGTTCCGCGCAGGCGGACGTGGCCGTGCGCCAGACCGCCGTGGATCGTGCGCGCGCCGACTACAACCGCCGCCGCGATCTCGCCAAGTCCGGCGCGATCTCCGCGGAGGAGCTGTCCCACGCGCTCGACACGCTGACCTCGGCGGAAAGCAGCCTGGCTTCCGCGAAGCAGGCCTACAGCACGAGCAAGGTGCTGGTCGACGACACCGTGGTCGCCTCGCACCCGGACGTGCGCGCCGCCGCCGCGAAGCTGCGCTCCGCTTACCTCGACAAGGCGCGTACCGTGATCCTGGCGCCGGTGGACGGTTACGTCGCCAAGCGCAGCGTGCAGCTCGGCCAGCGCGTGCAGCCGGGCGCCGCCCTGATGGCCGTCGTGCCGCTGCACGACGTGTGGATCGATGCCAACTTCAAGGAAACGCAGCTCACCCATATGCGCATCGGCCAGCCGGTGGACATCACCGCCGACGTCTATGGCAGCGACGTGGTGTACAAGGGCAAGATCCGCAGCCTCGGCGTGGGCAGCGGCAGCGCGTTCTCGCTGCTCCCCGCGCAGAACGCCACTGGCAACTGGATCAAGATCGTGCAGCGCGTGCCGGTACGCGTGGTCTTCACCGACCCGAAGCAGCTCGACCAGAAGCCGCTGCGCCTGGGCCTGTCGACCAAGGTGACGGTGTCGCTGCATGACCAGGGCGGCGCGCTGCTCGCGCAGCAGGCGCCGAGCAAGCCGGAATTCTCCACCGACGTCTATGACAATCGCCTTGCCGGCGTCGACGAGGAGATCGCGCGGGTCATCCACGACAACGCATCGTCGGGCGCGGGCGAGCAGGAAAAGGCGCCCAAGTAAGCGCATGCGACGGGCGCGGCCCCTGCCGCGCCCGCCGTCCGCCTCTGCCCCGTCCTCCAACGATCAGGTTTTTCCATGAGCACCGAATTTCGACCGCCCAATCTGGCACTGTCCACGGTCGGCCTCTCGCTCGCGACCTTCATGCAGGTGCTAGACACCACGATCGCGAACGTCTCGCTGCCCACCATCGCGGGCAACCTTGGCGTCAGTTCCAACCAGAGCACCTGGGTCATCACCTCGTTCGCGGTGAGCAATGCCATCGCGCTCCCGCTCACCGGCTTCCTCACCCGCCGTTTCGGCGAGACGAAGCTGTTCGTGTGGGCCACCCTGCTGTTCTCGCTTGCCTCGTTCCTGTGCGGCATCGCGCAGAGCATGAGCATGCTGATCCTGTTCCGCGCCATCCAGGGCGCGGTGGCGGGCCCGATGTATCCGATCACGCAGAGCCTGCTGATCTCGATCTATCCGCCCGCGAAACGCGGCATGGCGCTGGCCCTGCTGGCGATGGTCACGGTCGTGGCCCCGATCGCCGGTCCGATCCTCGGCGGATGGATCACGGACAACTACGCCTGGCCTTGGATCTTCTTCATCAACGTGCCGATCGGCATCTTCGCCAGCTTCGTCGTGGCGAACCAGATGAAGGGACGACCGGAAACGACCGAGCGGCCGAAGGTCGACTATGTGGGCCTCATCACGCTGATCATCGGCGTGGGCGCGCTGCAGGTGGTGCTCGACAAGGGCAACGACGAGGACTGGTTCAATTCCACCTTCATCGTCGTCACCGCGATCATCGCAGCCATCGGCCTTGCCGTGTTCCTGATCTGGGAGCTCACCGACAAGGACCCGATCGTCAACCTGAAGCTATTCCGGCACCGGAACTTCGCGATGGGCACGCTGTGCCTGGTGCTGGCCTACGCGGCGTTCTTTGCGATCGGTCTGCTGGTGCCGCAGTGGCTGCAGCGCAACGTGGGATATACCTCGACATGGGCTGGCTTCGCCGCCGCGCCGCTGGGCATCCTGCCGGTGATCCTCACCCCGTTTGTGGGCCGCTACGCGCACAAGTTCGACCTGCGCCTGCTGGCGTCGGGCGCGTTCATCGTCATGGGCGCCACCTGCTTCATGCGCTCGGAGTTCTTCCTCGACATCGACTTCTACAGCGTGGCGATGGTGCAGCTGATCCAGGGCCTGGGCGTGGCGCTGTTCTTCATGCCGGTGCTCACCATCCTGCTGTCCGACCTGCAACCGCGCGAGATCGCGGCGGGCTCCGGGCTCGCCACCTTCCTGCGCACCCTGGGCGGCAGCTTCGCGGCCTCGATCACCACGTTCATGTGGGACCACAGGGCGATCGTGCACCACGAACGGCTGGCCGAGAACATCACGCCGTTCAATCCGACCGCACAGCAGGCGCTTACCCAGATCGGCCAGGGCGACCCGCAGTACGCCGCGGCGGCGGTGAACCAGATGATCACCCAGCAGGGATACCAGATCTCGTTCAACGAGGTCTTCCACGTGCTCGGCTACGTCTTCGTGGCACTGATCTTCGTGGTCTGGCTGGCGAAGCCGCCCTTCTCGGCGAAGGCCGGTCCGGCGGCAGCAGGCCACTGACCGCCAAAGTGTAGGAGCGCGCCTCGCGCGCGACAGCTTTTGAGGCCGTGTCCCCACGCTGGCGCGCCAGCCTTGGGGACGGAGGCGAAAAGCTGTCGCGCGCGAGGCGCGCTCCTACAAAGTGCATTTCGTCAGATGTCGAAGCCGACGCCCACCAGTGCCATCGTCTCGCCGCGGTTCGGCTCCTTGAAGCTGCCGTTCGAGATGTGGCGGACCTGCAGGCTGATGTTCTTGTACTGCCAGCCGATCGTGCTCACGAATTCGTAGCCGCTGGACAGCGCCTGCGTACGGCCCCCGGCGACGCCGGCGACCTGGAAGCTGAAGAAGAACGGCTGGTACCAGTCGCCCGCGCTGCCGTAATGCAGTCGCGCGCCTGCCGCACCGATCCAAAGGTTGTCGGTTACGCCCGGATCGGCATTGCGATAGCGGCCGATGTCACGCCCCTTGATGTAACCGATGGACACGTCCGGCGACCAGGTGAAACGGCTCTGGCCCATGGCCTGGGGAGAGAACACGGCTTCGGCAAAGAAAGCGTTGGTGCCATAGCTGTTCATGTAGCTGCGGCCACCCTGCACTTCCAGGTGGGTCTGCGCAGCGGCCGAGAGGCTGGTGGCGGAGAGAGCGAGTACGGCAAGGGAACCGAGGATGGGACGGGACGAACGCATAGGGGGACGGGCCTTGTGCTGGGACGTTTGTGAACTGAATCGTTTGGTAAATAGTGTCCAACGCGTGTGAATAAAGGGCACGAAACCAATTATTTTCTGCCGCGGGGGCGGAATATTGGCGAGACCTGTCACCGGCGGCGGTAAAGGCGAGCGGCGGTCTGCCGTTAAAGAGCAAGGACCCGCCACCGACGGCGGGCACAGGGGCGACAGGGGTCAGGGAACGGTGGAAGGCGGCTCGTTCAAGGTGGCGACGAGGGTGCGCGCCCGCCATGTGCGCCTGGCGACCTGGGCCGTGACCCTGGCGTTATCGGTGGCGATTGCCGCGATCGTCGCGATCCTCCAGCTCGACGGTTACCACCGCATGCTCGGCAATACCTGGCGGCAGCTGGCCGGGTCGGCTTCCGGCACCGTGCGCATGATCGACCAGGACATCGACGCCAGCCTCGGTCCGCTCATCGCCCTGCGCAACGCGATCGGCAGCGCCGAGCCGGGGCCGATCCATGCGCGCCTGGCCGAGGTGCAGGCGCGCCATCCCGAGCTGGCCAGCATGGTCGCCCTCGGCGCGGACGGTGGCGTGCTCGCGTCCACCAGCCTGTCCCTCGCGAACTGGCGGAGCAGCCTCGCGGCACCGCGCCACATGGCGCTGGGCGTGGGCGTGCGTGTCCATGTGGCCGACGCGCAGGGTCCGATCCCGGCAGGGATACGCATCCTCGTCGATTCGCGCGTGCCGCAGCCGGCCGCGTTCGGCACGGTGGTCGACGCGGGTCGCGTGCGCGAGGGCATGCGCCATTCGATGCTCGGCCTCAGTGCGTCGATGAGCGCATTCGCACTGGACGGCCGACTCTTCGCCAGCAATCGCGACGACATCGCCACCCCGTGGGCTCTCCCGCCACCGGCACCCGGTTCGTCCGGTGGTTACGACGATGGCGAACGGCTCTATGCATGGCTCGCTTCGGCACACTATCCATACGTGGTGCTGGTGAGCCTGGACCGTGCGGCCACCCAGGAAGAGTGGATACGCCAGGCCCGCCCATCGGTTCTGGCGACGCTGGCGCTCGTGGTCCTGCTCAATGGCTTCGCCGCCTTGTTCGACCGCGCGTACCGGCGGCAGGCGCGGCTCGTCGAAGCACTGTCGCGCAGCAAGCGGCACCTTGGCGACGTGCAGCGCAGCGGGCACATCGGCCTGTGGGAAGCCGACCTCGCCGAACGCACCGTCGCCTGGTCCGGACAGGTGCACGAGATCACCGGGCTGCCGAGGGAGCGGGTGATCGGCCGCCAGGGGACCTATTACAAGCTCGTGCACGAGGACGACCGGCCCGCCGTCGCCGTATGGTTCGCTTCGTTCTCCCGTGGCGACGGTCCGTACGAGTGCGAGCACAGGCTGCGCCGGCCGGACGGACGCGAAGTGCGGGTGAACCTCCGCGCCGCGCGGATCACCAACGAGCAGGGCCATTCGGTGCTCGCCGGTACGATCAGCGAAATAACGGCACTCCACGAAACGCGGCAGCGCCTGCAGGACACCGATCGCGACCTCGCAGCCAGCGAGGCGGCGTACCGCCAGCTGCTGGCGCGCATGCCGCTGCCGCTGGTGATCGTCCGCGACGACCGCATCGAATACGCCAATCTCCTCGCCGAGGAACGCCTCGGCGGCGGCAGGTCGACGCTGGTAGGCCGTTCCGCGGGCGATTTCCTGGACGCGGATGCCCTCGAGGTCACGCGCCGGGGCACGCCCGAAGGCACCAGCATCGCCGCCTGGATCGAGCCCGAACGGGGCATGCCGTTCGAAGCGGAGCTGGCGCTGTCGGATTACCGCGACTCGCGCGGCCGCGGAACGCTGGTGATCGTCCGCGACGTGACCGAGCAGCGCCGTTACGAGGAACGCCTCAACCACCAGGCCAGGCACGACGAACTCACCGGCCTCCCGAACCGCCGCGCGCTGCGGGAAACGCTGGACGCCATGGTCGAACAGAGCGTGCGCGACGGCTCCGGGCTGATGGTGGTCTTCGTCGACCTGGACCACTTCAAGGTCATCAACGACGCGCTCGGGCACGCCCTCGGCGACCAGGTGTTGCGCGATGTCACCTTGCGCCTGGGCGATGCCCTGGACGGCGTGGGTCAGGTCGGGCGGTTCGGTGGCGACGAGTTCGTGGCGGTGTTGCCGTTCACCTGTTCGCCCGCGAAGGCGATCGACGTGTTGCCTCGCATCCAGCGCGCCATAGAGGAGCCGCTCGAGGTCGCCGGCACGTTGCAGCGCCTCAAGTGCAGCATCGGTGTCGCCTTCGCCACGCGCGATGGCGCCGACGCGGACACGCTGATCCGCAATGCGGACACGGCCATGTACGATGCCAAGCGCTCGGGCCGGCACACGTGGAAGTGCTACTCGTCGGAGATGCACGCGACCGCGATGGCGCGGCTCACCGTGCTCACCCGTCTTTCCGGCGCGAACCTGGACAATGAGCTCGCCCTCGCCTGGCAGACCCAGCACGCCGGTGCCGACGGCGCGACGACCGGTGCCGAAGCCTTGCTGCGCTGGCCTTCGGCACCCGGCGACCTGGGTCACAACGACCGCCTCATTCCCCTGCTCGAGGAAACCGGCGCCATCGTGCAGATCGGCCAGTGGGTGCTGCGCGAGGCATGCCGGCAGCAACGCCTCATGCTGGACACCATCGGCGAAGGCTGCCGGCTCTCGGTGAACGTGTCCGCGCAGCAGCTGGTGCATACCGACCTCGTCGCCGACGTGCGCCATGCCCTGGCCGAGACGGGCGCCAGCGCCTCCGCGCTCGAGCTCGAACTGACCGAAAGCGCGTTCATGCACGAGCCCGAGCGCGCGATCCGCACGCTGCACGAGTTGCGCGCGATGGGGGTCAGCATCGCGCTGGACGACTTCGGCACCGGCTACTCGAATCTCACCTATCTCTCGCGTTTGCCGCTGGACAAGATCAAGATCGATCGCCACTTCACCTGCACGCTGCTGCAGGACGACGTGGACACCTCGATCTGCCGGTCGATCATCTTTCTTGCGCGCAGCCTGAACCTGGACGTGGTGGCCGAAGGCGTGGAAACGGATCGGCAGCGCAACTGGCTCCTGGCCGAGGGCTGCAGCACCATGCAGGGCTACTTCTTCTCGCGCCCGGTACCGATCGAAGAAATAACGCCGTCCCGGCGCATGCCCCCGGCGACCCCCGCCAACCAGCCTTCGCTACTCTGGGAACCCTTGTAGGAGCGCGCCCTGCGCGCGACATGTTTTGAGGCCATGAGCAACAGGCCCTGTTGCTCTTCGCGAAAACATGTCGCGCGCAAGGCGCGCTCCTACAGGAGTCCGCCCGGTCGTTCGCGGAATGGGTCAATCCGTTCGCCGCAGGACGATTTATCCCGAGGCGCCGGACTCTTACATTGGGTGATGGCATCAGCCATCGTCTCTCCCGGTGATTCCCCATGTACCGTGCTCCCGCCATCTTCGTCTCCCACGGCGCTCCCACCTTCGCACTGGAGCCGGGGTTGCTCGGCTCGCGCCTGACCCAACTCGGCGAGCGCCTCGCGAGCGCGAGCGCGATCCTCATCGTCTCTCCCCACTGGCAGACCTGCGGTGTCCGCGTCACCGGTGCGGCCTGGCCGCCGACGATCCATGATTTCGGCGGCTTCCCGCCGCCGCTGTACAGCCTCACCTATCCGGCACCGGGTTCCGCCAGCCTCGCCGCCGAGACCGCCTCGCTGCTGATCGACGGCGGCCTGGTCGCCACGGTGGATTCCGAGCGTGGCTTCGACCACGGCGCGTGGGTGCCGCTGCGCTACCTGCGACCGGATGCCGACACGCCAGTGATCCAGGTATCCATGCCGCATAACCTCGATGCGGCCGGCGCGTTCCGGCTGGGGAAAACCCTTGCGCCGCTGCGCGACCGCGGCGTCGCCATCGTCGGCTCCGGAAGCCTCACGCATAACCTCCATGAGGTACGCCGCGATGGAGAAAACGCGTCGTACGCGAAGGAGTTCGCGGCGTGGAGCCGAAATGCCGTCCTTGCCGGCAACGTCGATGACCTGCTGGACTACCGGCAGGTGGCGCCCCATGCCATCCGGGCGCATCCCAGCGAAGAGCACTACCTGCCCCTGCTGGTGGCCTTGGGTGCGGCTGGAGGCGACGCACCCATGGCAATCGAGGGAGGCATCACGTACGGCGTGCTATCGATGGATTCCTACGCATGGGGCGTCGCGTGAGGATATTACCCGGGAACTATTGACGCCTCATTTAACCCGGGTATTATAGGCGGCGTCGCCATCCACGATCCGCCGCCATGTCTACGTACACCGCCTTCCACGCCCAGGCCCGCCTCGCCGCCGGCTCGCTCACTGAGGTGGCTGCGCGCTGCAAGGCGCTCCTCGATGCCGATCCCGCGGCCGCCATCTTCGTCTACGACGATGCCACGGGCAGGCCGGTCGACATCGACTACCGCGGCTCCACGCAGGAAATGCTGTCGCGCATCGCGCCTGCTGCCGAACCAGGAGCGCGCCGCGGGCCCGGCAGGCCGAAGCTGGGTGTGGTCGCGCGCGAGGTCACGCTGCTGCCGCGTCACTGGGATTGGCTTGGCAGCCAGCCCGGCGGTGCCTCCGTGGCGCTGCGGCGCCTGGTCGAAGCGGCGAGCCGCGACAACGCGTCTGCCGACCGGATCCGCCAGGCGCGCGAAGCGGCGGACCGCGTGATGCTGGCGCTCGCGGGCAACCTGCCCGGCTACGAGGAGGCCTCGCGCGCGTTCCACCGCCAGGAGCGCGAGCGGTTCGAGGTGTTGACCGAAGCGTGGCCGGTCGACGTGCGGGATTACATCCGCACAGTGGCCCAACCTGCCTTCGGGTAGGAGCGCGCCATTGCGCGCGACATCTTTTCGCGAGGCGCAACAGGCCCGGCCGATCACGGCCTCAAAAGATGTCGCGCGCAAGGCGCGCTCCTACATCGCGCCCTTCGCGCCCGGAACGGGTTGGGGCCTCAGGCCTCGCTCGGCGTCAGGCCCTTCAGCCCACCGTTCTCGCGTTCCTTGCGGATCTTCAGCCAGCGCTTGTACCGGCGCTTCAGCTTGCGCCGGTATTTGCGTTCCTTGCGGTCGTGGTTCCACAGGTAGATCGCGGGCGTGCTCAGGAGGGTGAGCAGCTGGGAAACCAGCAGGCCGCCGACGATGGCGATGCCGAGCGGACGACGCATCTCCGAGCCGACGCCAAAACCGATGGCGAGCGGCAGCGCCGCGCCCATCGCGACGAGGGTCGTCATCGTGATCGGACGGAAGCGCACCAGCGCCGCCTGGCGAATGGCCTCGACCGGCGACATGCCCTGTTCGCGCTGCGCTACCAGGGCGAAGTCCACCATGAGGATCGCGTTCTTCTTGACGATACCGATCAGCAGCAGAACGGAGATGATCGCCATCAGGGTCAGCTGCGTCTGCGTTACCAGCATGGCCAGGAAGGCGCCGGCACCGGCCGCGGGCAGCGTCGAGATGATCGTCAGCGGGTGGCCCAGGCTTTCGTAGAGAATGCCCAGCACGATGTACACGGCGAGGATCGCGCCGATCAGCAGCACCATGCCGTTCGACTGCGCGTCGCGCAGGCGCTGGTTCGCACCGGTGAAATCCATGCGCACGCCTTCGGGCAGGTGAATGGCCTGCACGGCCTGTTCGACCAGCTTGTTCCCCTTGTCGGGCGTGATCTTCGGCGCGAGGTTATAGGTGATGTCCGCCGACTCCAGCTGGTTCTGGTGAGTCACCGCGCTCGGCACCGCCACCGGGGCGATCTTCGCCACCGCGGAGAGCGGGATCATCTTGCCCAGCTCGTTCTTCACGTAGGTATTGAGCAAGGCATCCGGGCTCAGCGTCTGCGCCGCCGCCGCGGTCAGCACCACCCAGTACTGGTTGATGTCCGAATAGATGATGGACACCTGGCGCTGGCCGAAGGCGTTGAACAGAGCGGAGTCGATCGTGCCCATGCCGATGTTGAGGCGGCTCGCCGCCTCGCGATCCACCTTCAGCATCTGCTGTTTACCCACGATGTCGAAATCGCTGCCGACGTCGCGGAACTCCTTCATCGTGCGCATCTGGCGCACGAGCTTCATCGTCCAGGGCTGCAGGTCTTCGCCGCTGGTGCTGATCAGCTGGAAGGAATACTGGCCGCGGTTGCTGTTGCCGCCGCCACCGCCGAGGAACTGCACCGGATTCATGAATACCTGGACGTCGGAGATCTTCTCGTACTCCTTGCCCAGCCGGTCCATGATTTCCTTGATCGATTCCTTGCGCTCGCCCGGGCCGCTGCCCTTCGGCTTGAGGTCGATGAACATCAAGCCCTGGTTGCCCACGGCGCCGCCGTTGTCGCCGCCGAGGATCGTGGTGACGTCGGCGACCGTGCTGTCGTTCTGCATGATGTCGCCGACCCGCTTCAGGCGCCGGGTCATTTCGTCGGGTGAGATGTTCGCATCGGCACTGACCTCGGCCTGCAGCATGCCGGTGTCTTCGTCCGGCATGAAGTTGCCGCCGGCGGTCTTCACCACGGCGATGGCCAGCAGCACGGTCGCCCCGAGCAGGATCAGCGGCTGCCAGCGCATCAGGCGGCGGTGGTGCAATGCCCAGTCGAGCGCGCGCTGGTAGACGCCAAGGAAGCCGCGGTCGAAGCGCTCCAGCGCCAGCTCCCAGCGGCCGGGCTTGCGATCCGGCGGATCGTGCTTGAGGTAGTGCGCGCATAGCGCCGGCGTCAAGGTCAGCGACACGACCGCCGAAATCAGCACCGCTGCCGCAAGCGTCACGGAGAACTCGCGCAGCAGCTTGGTGATCATGTTGTTGCCGAACAGCAGCGGAGCGAACACCGCCACCAGCGACAGCGTGATGGAAATGACGGTGAAGCCGATCTCGCGGACGCCCTCCATGGCCGCTTCCATCGGCTTGGCGCCGTTCTCCATATGGCGGACGATGTTCTCGATGACCACGATGGCATCGTCGACGACGAAGCCGATGCATAGCACCAGCGCCATCAGCGACATGGTGTTCAGGGTGTAGCCGAGCGACCACATGACCACGAAGGCGCCGGCGAGCGACAGCGGCACGCTCAACGTGGCGATCATGGTCGGGCCCAGCCGGCGCAGGAACACCATCATCACCAGCACGACCATGGCGATACTGATAAGCAGCGCCACCTTCACTTCGTGCAGGGCCGATTGCGTGGTCTGGGTGAGGTCGAAAATGGGCGTCACCTGCGCATCGGCGGGCAACAAGGAACGAAAGCGCGGCAGCGCGGCGCGAATGGCATTCGCGGTGGCGATGGAGTTCGCCTCCGGCCGCTTGCTGATCTGCATGGTGACCGAGCGCTCGCCCTGGAACCACGCCTTCTGGTATTGGTCCTGCTGTCCGCTGTAGACCTTGGCGATGTCCGATAGCCGTACGGGAACGTTGTTGCGCACCGCGATCAGGATGTTGGCGAACTCGGAGGGATCGCGCAGGCCGTCGTTCGCGACCACCGTCATCTGCGTCTTGCCGTCGGACAACAGGCCCTGCGGCGAATTCACGTTCGCGGCCTGCAGGGCATTGGAGACGTCGTTCGTGGTGATGCCTTTCGACGAGAGAGCGTTCGTGTCCAGCTCGATGCGCACCGCGTGCGGCGTACCGCCGAACACCTGTACGCGCGACACGCCTTCGATCTGTGCCACGGCCGGCCGGATCAGCGTGTCCACCACGTCGTAGAGCTTGTCCGGGGGCATGGTCTTCGAGGTGAACGCCACCAGCAGCACGGGGATCTGTCCCGTATCGAACTTGAAGTACTGCGGAGGCGACGGCATGCCGGCGGGAAGGTCGGCTGCGGCGGCGTTGATCGCGGCCTGCACGTCGCGCGCGGCCGCATCCGTGGAGCGGTCGAGGTTGAAACGGATGCGTACGAAGCCCGCGCCTTCCACGCTGTTCGAATACATCTGGTCGACACCCGGGATCTGGCCCAGGTGCCGCTCGAGCGGCGCGATCACCGTCGATGCCATCGTCTGCGCGCTGGCGCCCGGCATCTGCGTCTGGATGAAGACGGCAGGCACCTCGATGGAGGGCAAGGCCGCCACGCCCAGCAACATGTAGGCGAGCGCGCCGGCCAGGGTAAGACCCGCCGCGAGCAGCGAGGTACCTTTCGGCCGGCGAATGAATGGAGCAAAAAAGTTCACGGCACTTCCTGTGATCGCGGGACCACTCCCCGCGCCCGCGAACTTTATGACTTCCCGGCCGGTTCGTCGCGTGTGCCTTTAGTGGGGCCCCTGCCGGAAGGCAGGGGGCCACCGTTCCATGCCGCATATATATATGTCTGCGGCAGGTATCGGCTTCGTCAGCGTTAACGCATCGGCGAATAACGTAGCGTCAGATAGTAGGTGCGGCCGAGCTGGTTGTAATAGGCGGCGGTCTCGTACCGCTTGTCCGCCACATTGGCGACGCGGCCTTGGACGCTCCAGCCGTCGACGACATGCCACGTGGCGCGGAGGTCGGCGGTGGCGTACCCGCCAAGACGCTGCGTGTTGGCGGCATCGTCGTAGCTGTAGCCCGCCGCGTTGATCGATCCGCCGAGGGTGAACTCGCCGAGGTCCTTGTCGATGTCCGCGCGCGCCAGGCGCCGGGGCCGGCGGGCCAGCAGGTTGCCCTCCTGCGCGCCGCCGTCGCGGTTCTCCGGCTGCTGGAAGGTGAGGTAGCCACGCAGGTGCCAACCGTCCACGTCGGCACCCAGCTGACCTTCGAGACCGCGGATGCGTGCCTTGCTCACGTTGATCGGGAGGAAGTTCGCGTCGAAGCCGATCAGGTCGTCGACGTCGGTGCGATAGGCGTTCACCGCCCAGTTCCACACGCCCGGGCGCGCGGACAGACCGATTTCAGCCGTGCGCGACTTCTCCGGCTTGAGGCTCACGGCAGCTCCGTACGGATAGAACTCGTCGTTGAACGTGGGCGCGTGGAAGGCCGTGCCGTAGGAGGCGGTGATCTTCATGCCATCGTCGAAGCGGTAGCCGTAGGCAGCCGATCCGGTGCCGTGGTTGCCGAACTGGGTGTTGTGGTCGTGGCGCGCCGACACTTCCAGCTCGTGCGGGCCGAACACGCCGCGATAGAGCGCGAACACGCCCGTATTGTTCCGCGAATCCGCGAGATAGGCCGTGTCGCTCGCCAGCTTCTCCTGCTGGAAATCCACGCCTGCGCTCAGTACCTGGTCCTTCGCCAGCACGATGTCGTTCTGCCACGAAGCCTGGTTGCGCTTCGAGTAGAGGTAGCCGACGCGCGCCATGTCCACGCCGAAGTTCACGCCGTCGAGGGTCTTGTTCCTGCCGTCGAGGTAGTTGTCGGCACGATCCTGGTTCTGGCCGGCAGCCAGCGACATGCGCCAGCCGGGGATCACGTCGAAAGCGAGCTTCGCGCCGGCCACCTGCTGCGACCGCCGCGTGTAGTTCTGGAAGTCACCGTCATAGGCGATGTCGCCCTTGCTGCGCAGCCAGCTGCCGGTCAATTCCGTGCCGTCGTCCCAGCGGTAGCCGCCGGAGAGCGCGCCGTTGTACGTGCGGTAAGGGTCGTGGTCGGGCTCGTCGGTGAAGCAGCCGGCGAAAGCGGCGGCGGCACCGACGCGGCAGGCGTTGATGCCCGAGGTGTACTGGCCGCCCAGGCTCGCGTTGTACCAGCCGTGCGCGCTGCCGCCGGAGATGCCAGCCTGGCCCGCGGCATAGCCGTGGCTGCCGCCGGTGACCGACACGGTCGGCGCGGGTGCCTGCCCAGCCTCGCCATGGCGGGTGAAGATCTGGATGACGCCGCCGATCGCGTCGGACCCGTACAAGGCAGAGCGCGGCCCGCGCACCACCTCGATGCGGTCGATCTGCTCCACCGGCAGTTGCTCATAAGCGGGAAGGCCGGCGCCGACGGTTCCGACGCGGACCCCATCGACCAGGACGAGCGTGTGCGACGAATTCGTGCCGCGCATGAACAGCGACGTCTGCTGGCCGAGGCCGCCGGTGTTGGAGAGCGATACGCCGGGAAGGCCGCCGAGGAGGTCCTGCACGCTGAGTGGCTGCAGGCGTTCGATCTCGTCGCGCTCGATCACCGTGACCGGGGCGAGGACCTCGTCCAGCGGGGTGGCGAAGCGGCTGGCGGTCACGACCACGGGGTCGAGGCGGTCAGGTCCGTCGGCCGCATGGGCCGCGGCGATCGTCGACAGCAGGGCCGTCGCAAGCAGGGTCTTTGTCACTACCGTTGTCCTTCACCGCCAGCGCGGCCATTGCGAGGGGCCGGCGGAGGACACAGGCGAACGGCGAACGGGGGAGGGACCCGGCAGCTGTCCGGATCCGCCCTCCGCGAATCGACCGAAACAGGACGCCGCCCTCAAAAGGGGAGCGGGCGCTCATCGGGCCGGTCTCCGGACTCGCGTCAGCCATCGCCGATGGCCGCCCCGGTGCCTTCCCGCTTGCGCAGTGGCTTACGACCGGACCGCAGGAAAGTACGAAAGCCCTTCCCGGTGACGCCTACCGTTGCGGGGGCAGTGCCGGACTGGTCAAGAGTGACGCACCGGCTTCCCGTTTCAGCCCCCGGAACCATGTCCGAAGGGCCACCCGAACGTGCCGGATGCTACTCCGCAAGTGACTGTCTGTCACGGATTTTTCACCAAGGTGTTTAACGGCCTCTTGACGATCGCGAAATAATTCGATTACAAGCGTAAGGGATTGCTGCCAGGGGCGAGTTCTTTCGCCACGGGGGCGTGTCGGTCAATGCCCATCCTGGGAGGGGTGGTCGGAGGCGGCGCGAAGGCGGCTATCGAGACAGAAGTCCGATCCCAATCGTGGCACGGGCTTTCTTGCTGTTCATTCGGGGAGATTACACATGCAACGTTCCACCCGCCGTACCGGCGTCATTCGCCGTTCCACCCTCTGCACCGCGCTCGCCCTCTGCTTCGCCAGCGGCGCCGTGCTCGCCCAGTCCAATGCATCCGGTGTCGTCTTCGGCCGCGTCGCACAGCCGGAAGGCGCCGTCGTCCACCTGGTCAATCTCGACACGGGCCTGACCCGAGATGTCGCCGTCGACGCCGACGGCCGCTATCGCGCCAGCTCGCTGCCGGTCGGCCGTTATAAGGTCTCCGTCGAGCGCGGCGGCCAGGTCGCCGAAAGCCGCGACAACGTCCAGGTGAACCTGGGCGGCGGCGTGGACGTGTCCTTCGCCGGCGCTGCCGCCGCGACCTCGGCCGAGGCCCAGAACCTCGAAGGCGTGCAGGTCACCGGCAACGTGCTGCCCGCGATCGACGTATCCCAGGTCGACTCGCGCACGGTCCTCACCTCCGAGCAGCTGCAGAAGCTGCCGCTCGCCCGTGACGTGACCGCCGCCGCGCTGCTCGCGCCCGGAGTCATCTCCGGCGACAGCCGCTACGGCAACGTCGCCTCGTTCGGCGGTTCGTCGGCTTCGGAAAACCAGTACTACATCAACGGTTACGCGGTCACCAACGCGCTCACCGGCCTGGGCTTCACCAGCCTGCCGTACGACGCCATCGACCAGCAGCAGATCTTCACCGGCGGCTACGGCGCGGAATACGGCCGTTCCACCGGCGGCGTGATCAACATCGTGACCAAGCGCGGCGGCAACACCTGGAAGGGCGGCGTCGGCCTGTACTTCCAGCCGTCCGCCCTCCGCCAGAATCCGCGAAACATCTATCGCAAGAACGGCACGCTCTACCAGGCGCGCTCGGACAACAAGAGCACCGACACCCAGTACACCGGTTACATCAGCGGTCCGCTGATCCAGGACAAGCTGTTCCTGTTCGCCGCAGGTGACTTCACGCGCTCCAACAGCCGCAATACCAGCGTGGTCACCGCGCCGCAGAAGACGTACCAGGAGCAGAAGGCCACGAAGTGGATGGCGAAGGTCGACTGGAACATCACCGACAACCATCTGCTCGAACTGACCGGCTTCGGCGACAAGACCAACACCGAACGGAGCGTGTACAAGTACAACTACGCCTCCAAGTCGCGCGGCGGCTACATCGGTACCGACAACCTCAAGAACTTCGACGCGGGCCCGGGCTCGGCGCCCGGCGGCGACGTGTACGTCGCCAAGTACACCGGCTACATCACCGACGACCTCACGATCAACGCGTTGTACGGCCACACCAAGACGGTGCACGAGCGTAACCTCGCATACGCTTCGAATCCGAACTGCCCCTGGATCACCGACAACCGCTCCGTCAGCACGCCCATCGTGGGTTGCGGCCTGGTCAACGGTACCGTCCTCGGCGAGGGTGCCGAAGACAAGACCCATGGCTACCGCCTCGACGTCGAATACCGCATCGGCGACCACGACGTGCGCGTGGGTGTAGATAACCAGACCCTGGAGTCCTACTCGGGTAACGTGTACGAAGGCGGCTATCGCTGGGTCTACCAGGACGCCGGCACCGTGCCGAACCGTCCGGACATCGTGCCGCCCCCGGGCGCCGATTACTTCGTCGAAAAGCGCCTGTTCCAGACCGGCGCGGGCGTGAAGACCGAGCAGGAAGCGCAGTACATCGAAGACCACTGGCAGGTGACCGATCGCTGGATGGTGTACCTCGGCCTGCGTAACGAGCAGTTCAAGAACATCAACGGCGACGGCGCGACGTACGTGAAGCAGCGCCACCAGCTGGCTCCGCGCCTGGGCGCCACCTGGGACGTGTTCGGCGATTCGACGTTCAAGATCTACGGGAACGCCGGCCGCTACCACCTCGCCATCCCGTCCAACGTCGCGATCCGCGGCGCCTCGGCCTCCACGTACTACAGCGAGTACTACTCGTACACCGGCGTCGGACCCAACGGCGAACCCACCGGCATTGCCCAGCTGGGCAGCCGCCGTTACCTCAACGGTGAAGACGGCACGCCGCTCGATCCGAAGACGGTCGCCGCGAAGGACATCTCGGCCTACTACCAGGACGAGTACATCCTCGGCTTCGACAAGGCCATCAACGAGAACTGGAGCTTCGGCGCCAAGGCCACGTACCGCAAGCTGAAGAGCTCGATCGACGATTTCTGCGATTCGCGTCCGTTCGAGGCTTATGCCGAGCGTAACGGCATCGACATCACCAACGCGTCGCTGCCGGGCTGCTACCTGTTCAACCCGGGCAAGTCCAACACCTTCCTGGTGGACGTCGGTGGCGGCCAGTACGTGCCGTTCAAGCTGACCAAGGACGACTTCACCTCGCCGGCAGGCGTGAAGATGCCGGACCTGAAGCGCAGCTACTACGCGCTGGACCTCTACCTCGAGCACCACTTCGCGGACGACTGGTACGGTCGCGTCGACTACACCTTCTCGCGCAGCTACGGTAACTCGGAAGGCCAGCTGAAGTCGGACATCGGCCAGCTCGACCCATCGGTGACCCAGGACTGGGACGCCCCGGAAATCATGCAGTACACGAACGGCCCGCTGCCGAACGATCGCACGCACCAGCTGAAGGCGTACGGTTACTGGCAGGCGTCGCCGGAGTGGCTGATCGGCGGCAACCTCTCGGTCGCCACCGGCCGTCCGAAGAACTGCATCGGTGTCGATCCGGTCGACGCGATCGATTACGGCGCGTCTTACTTCGAGTGTGGCCTGCAGCCGTCGCCGCGTGGTTCGAAGGGTCGTCTGCCGTACACCTGGAACCTCGACCTGAACGCCGAGTACCGTCCGATGTGGGCTGGCGAGAAGCAGCCGCTCGCCTTCACGGCGACGATCTTCAACGTCGCCGGCAAGCAGCGCACGGTGGCCCAGGTGGACGTGGGCGAGACGGGCGCGATCAACGAGGATACCGGCCTGCCGGTGAAGAGCATCAACTACGAGCGTCCGATCGCGTTCCAGAACCCGCGCTACTTCCGCTTCGGCGTTCGCTACGACTTCTCGCTCTAAGAGGCGAGAACTACGGTGCGCCCGGACAAAGTATCCGGGCGCACCAAGAGATCTCCCTGGAACTGGCCGGCGCGGAGCGCCGGCCTTTTTTCTTGTGCTTCATGCGCGCACCTGCGCGCAGCCTTTCGCGTAGGTTGGCACGCTTGCGCGGCCCATGTCTTAAGCGGCTTCGCCGCAGGGAGCGTGACGGCTCGGCATTCGCCATCGCGTTTTGCTGTGGCGTGGCGGCAGGTCGCCGGCGCCTGCCGTTTTTCTCGCTAAGTCCTCGTCCGGCCTACGCCTCCCTGCGGAATCGCTCCAAAAACGG
>NZ_JBPGXO010000065.1:0-15426 GCF_056755555.1 Luteibacter sp. SVR4-7G
GAACAGCGACAGGTCGACATAGGAGTGCGTGCGCAGCGGATGCTTTCCGCCGCCGCGCTCCACGGTCTTCTCGAAGTAGTGCAGGAATTTCGGAATCCGCGATTCGCGGAAATCCTTCGCGCGGCGTTTTGCTTCCTCGCGCTGGTCTTCGTAGTACAGGCCGCTCGCCACCGGGTGGTGTGCGTCGTGGGCTTCGGCGACGATGTCGGTGATCGTAAGTTCCAGCTGGTGGGCGTAGAGACGCGCGGACTCGCTGTCGGGCACCAGCGCATGCCGCGGGCCGAGGTAATGCAGGATGTTCGCCACCTGCGCGATCACCAGCCGGCCTGAAACCAGGAACGGCGGCGCGAAGGGCAGGGCGCCGGCATGTTCGCCCTCGAGGAAGGCGTCCATGACGTCGTCGCCTTCGACGCGCGCCACGTCGCTATACGGGGCGCCCGCATCCTCGAGGCACAGGCGGACGAACTCGCCGCGTCCCTGAATACCCGTCCAGTAGTACAGCCGGTAGCTCATGGCCTTGTCCTGCCGCAAAACCGGGAATTTGCCACGAGGCCGTTCAAGTTCATGTGAGCGTGTGTTGCAATACGCCCATGCGCCGCTTCCTGCCCGACGGTTTCACCGTTTCCCTCGTGCTCACCGTCGTGCTGGCAAGCCTCCTGCCTTGCCGGGGCACGACCGCCGAGGTCTTCGAGGTCGTCACCGACCTGGCCATCGCCCTGCTGTTCTTCCTGCACGGTGCCAAGCTGCCACGCGAGGCGGTGGTGGCAGGAACGCGGAACTGGCGTCTGCACACGACCGTGCTGGCGAGCACCTTCGTGCTGTTCCCCGTGCTCGGCCTGCTGTTGCGGCCGGTGCTGGCGCCGTGGGTCACGCCCGACCTCTACCTCGGCATCCTGTTCCTCTGCACGCTGCCGTCCACGGTGCAGTCGTCCATCGCCTTCACCTCCATCGCGCGCGGCAACGTGCCCGCGGCGGTGGTCGCGGCATCGGCCTCGAGCCTGCTGGGCATCTTCATCACGCCGCTGCTGGTGGGCCTGCTGATCGCGGGCACGGGCCATGGCGAACTGTCGTGGCATTCGGTCGGGGCGATCGTGGTGCAGCTGTTCATTCCGTTCGCCGCGGGGCAGGTCGCCCAGCGCTGGATCGGAGGATGGGTGCGCCGGAATTCACGGCTGCTCGGCTTCGTCGACCGCGGCTCGATCCTTCTGGTGGTCTACACGGCCTTCAGCGCCGCCGTGCTGCAAGGCCTCTGGCACCGCTTGCCGCCGCCGGTGCTCGCCGGCCTCGTCGCGGCGAACGCGATCCTGCTCGCCTGCGCGTTGCTGGTCACCCGCTACGGTTCGCGCGCACTCGGCTTCTCGCGGGAAGACGAGATCACCATCGTCTTCTGCGGTTCGAAGAAGAGCCTGGCCTCGGGCGTGCCCATCGCGAAGGTCTTGTTCGCGGGGCACCCCCTGGGAATGATCGTGCTGCCGATCATGCTGTTCCATCAGATCCAGCTAATGGTCTGCGCGGTGCTGGCACGCCGCTACGCGGCAAGGCCGCTGTAGGAGCGCGCAACGCGCGCGACAGCGTTTCGCACCAGTCCCCAAACTGGCGCGCCAGCTCCAGGTCATGGCCCCAAAACATGTCGCGCGCGTTGCGCGCTCCTACTTTTAGTGGCGGAAGTGGCGGATGCCCGTGAAGACCATCGCCATGTCGTGCTCGTCGGCCGCAGCGATGACTTCGCTGTCGCGCATCGAGCCGCCCGGCTGGATGACCGCGCGGATGCCGGCCGCGGCAGCCGCGTCGATACCGTCGCGGAAGGGGAAGAAGGCATCCGACGCCATAGCGCTGCCCGGCACGGCGAGGCCTGCTTCCTCGGCCTTGAGGCCGGCGATCTTCGCGCTGACCACGCGGCTCATCTGTCCGGCACCGATGCCGATGGTACGGTTGTCCTTCGCGTAGACGATGGCGTTGGACTTCACCATCTTCGCGACGCGCCAGGCGAACAGCAGGTCGTCCAGTTCGGCCGGCGTCGGCTGGCGCTTGCTGACGACCTTGAGTTCGTCGCGCCGGACCTGGCGGTGGTCGGCGGTCTGCACGAGCAGGCCCGAGCCCACGCGCTTCACGTCGTGGGTGTTGCGGCCCTCGCCCATGGGGATCTCGAGGACGCGGACGTTGGCCTTCTTCGCGGCTTCCGCCACGGCGCCATCGTCGACCTGCGGAGCGATCAGCACCTCGACGAACTGGCGCTTCAGGATCGTCCTGGCTGTCTCCGCATCGAGCGGGCGGTTGAAGGCGATGATGCCGCCGAAGGCCGAGGTCGGATCGGTGGCGTAGGCAAGTTCGTAGGCGGCCAGGGGATCGGCGGCCACGGCCACCCCGCAGGGGTTCGCGTGCTTCACGATCACGCAGGCCGGGGCGTCGAACTGGCGCACGCATTCCCACGCCGCGTCGGCGTCGGCGATGTTGTTGAACGACAGTTCCTTGCCCTGCAGCTGGCGGAAGGTGGCAAGCGTGCCGGCGGCAGGATAGAGGTCGCGATAGAACGCGCCCGCCTGGTGCGGATTCTCACCGTAGCGCAGGTCCATCACCTTCACGAAGCGTCCATTGGACTGGGCGGGAAATTCCGCGCGGCCGGCGATGGCGGTGTGCGACTCGTCGAGGCTCAGGCCCGAGAGGTAATCGCTGATGGCGCCGTCGTAGTTGGACACGCGGTTGAATGCGGCGACCGAGAGGCGGAAGCGCGTGGCGCGGGAGAGACCGCCGTTCGACTCGATTTCCGCAAGTGCGTCGTCGTACTGTGCGGGATCGGTGAGCACACCCACGTCGTTCCAGTTTTTCGCCGCGGCGCGCAGCATGGCGGGACCGCCGATGTCGATGTTCTCGATGGCGTCTTCCAGCGTGCACGCCGGATCGGCCACGGTGCGCTCGAACGGATAGAGGTTCAGCACGAGCAGGTCGATGGGGAGGATGCCGTGCTCGGCCATCACCGCGTCGTCGGTGCCGCGACGGCCGAGCAGGCCGCCGTGCACGCGCGGGTGCAGCGTCTTCACGCGGCCGTCCATGATCTCGGGGAACCCGGTGAGGTCGCCTACGTCGCGAACGGGAATGCCGGCTTCGCGCAATGCCCTGGCCGAACCGCCGGTGGAAAGGATTTCAACGTTGGCGGCGGCGAGGCGCCGGGCCAGTTCGGTCAGGCCCTGCTTGTCGGAAACGCTGACGAGCGCGCGGCGGACGGGGACGAGATCGGGCGTGGGCATGGGCAATCCGGGGAGGAAAGCGCGCCATTATAGCCGTCTCGCCGGACGGCGGCCGGTTCAGGAGATGCCGTGGGCGGCCAGCTTCTTGCGCAGGGTGGCACGATTGATGCCAAGCGCGGCGGCAGCGCGGCTTTGGTTGCCTTCGTGGAAGGCGAGCACTTCGCGGAGGAGGGGGCCTTCGACTTCACGGATGACGAGGGCGTGCAAGCCTTCGCCGCCCTCCGTGTCGCCGATGTCGGCCAGGTAACGACGTACCGTGCGGCTGACGCATTCGCTGAGGGCGCTCTGCATGGAGGTTTCGTTGGCGGCCTCGGCAGCAGTCAGTCTCACAGCGTTCAAGGCATTCCCCTCTGCAGGCCGGGGCGCGGGGCTCCGGTCGGTTCTTGTCGTATCGTCGCTTGGGTTGCGGCCAGGACTCGCCTCGTCGGGGCGGTCGAAAGTCGCGAAGGGAACCGAGTGTACTCGCCCCGGACGACGAAGTGCAGGCTTGCAAAAAGAAATTTTTTCGAACGGTTCAGTCGAAGCTGAAGGCGAAAGCGACCGCTCGCTGGCCCGGGTCTTGCACCTCGAACACCATCGCCGTCGTCGCGCCGCCGGCAAGACCGCGTGCGCGCGTGGCGGCGTCGCCGACATAGTCTTCCGGTTGGAAGCGGCGCATCGCGAGACGCTGGCCGTTCGCGTCGGAGAGCACGATCGTCACGACGGGATACGGCTGCGCGAACGCCGCGTCGTTGCGCACGCTCGCGGTGATCAGCAGGCCGTCGCCGACGGACGGATGTTGCTCGACGTCGCGCGCAAGCAGGCGCAGGCGGCCCGGGGCGGATACGAGCGGAAGGCGGCAGCCGATCGCCGCGCAACCGGTTTCGATCAGCGGCCCGATGGTCGGATCGGCGATGAGCACGTCGCGCTTCGCCCACGCCAGCTGCGCACCGAGCCCGAGCGCGAGCACCGCGCATACGGTGACCCAGGCGGCCGTGCGCCACGACCGCCGTTTCGGTTTGGCGAAGCGCGGCGTGAAGGTGAGTTGCGTGAAGTCCTCGCCGGCGTCCCCGGCGGTGGACGTCTCTTCCTCGGAACCGACCGGCTCGATGGGCTCCTGGGGTTCTTCGACGACCGGGCGCGGCCGGAACACCGCCACCTCGGCCAAGGGCGGCTCCTGGTCCAGCGCATGCTCGGCCAGGCGGGAGAACGGCTCGGGCGGAAGGTGGGTGGCCAATGTGCCCAGGGCGTTGAATACCGTGTCGCAATGGCTGCAGCGCAGGCAGCCGCAGGCGGGAACGAGGAGTTCCGCTTCGAGCTTGTAGACCGTGAGGCACTCGGGGCACTGCGTATACATCGTTGAATCATAACGGTCGCGCCGCGTCAGTGCGCGCCCGGTAGAATCGTGGACCCGTACCCGCACTGGCCCCACGATGCCCTGGCTCGAACTTTCCCTCACGATCCGCGCCGCCGAACAGCCGCGTGTCGAAGCCGCGCTGGAGGATCTCGGCGCGCTGTCGATCACCTTGCAGGACGCCGACGCGGAGACACCGGACGAAGAGGCCATCTTCGAACCCGGCGTGGGCGAGATCCCGCTGTGGAACCAGATCGTGCTGAACGCGTTGTTCGACGCGGAGGCGGACAAGCGCGGGCTCACCGCGGCCATCGCCGACGACCTGCCTTTCATCGAGCCGGCGCAGATCGGTTGGCGCGTGGTGGACGACCAGGACTGGGAGCGCGCATGGATGGATCAGTTCAAGCCGATGCCGTTCGGGCGCAGGCTGTGGGTCTATCCGTGGAACATCGAGCCGCCGGTGGAGGGCGACATCGTCGTCGTGCGCCTCGATCCGGGTCTCGCCTTTGGCACGGGTACCCATCCGACGACCGCGATGTGCCTCGAGTGGCTCGACGGGCAGCAGCTCGCCGGAAAGCACGTGCTCGACTACGGCTGCGGCTCGGGCATCCTTGCCATCGCGGCTTTGAAACTGGGCGCAGCGAACGCCGTGGGCATCGACAACGACCCTCAGGCACTGCTCGCATCGCGCGACAACGCGGAACGCAATGGCGTCGACAGCGATCTGGACGTCTATCTGCCCGGCGAAGCCCCGGCGGCGCTGGCCGACGTGCTCGTCGCGAACATCCTGGCCGGTCCGCTCGGCGAACTCGCCCCCACGTTCGCGGCTGCGGTGAAACCCGGCGCGCCTTTTGCGCTCTCCGGCATCCTTGCCGGGCAGCACGAGGAACTGCTCGCGCGCTATGCCGAGTGGTTCGAAGGACTCGAGGTGCGCATGCTCGAAGACTGGGTACGCATCAGCGGCCACCGCAAACTGTAGGAGCGCGCCTTGCGCGCGCTGAGTCTTTCGCGCCGCGCCACACGATCTCCTGCTTTTTCGATGGGAAGGCCCTGTCGATGCCTTTCGCATCGGTTGGCCCGCTTGCGCGGGCCCATGTCTTAAGCGGCGTCGCCGCAGGGAGCGTAAGCCCCAACTCGGCTATCGCCATCGCGTTTTGCTCTGGCGTGGCGGCGGGTCGCCGGCGCCTGCCATTTTTCTCACTAAGTCCTCGTCCGGCCTACGCCTCCCTGCGGAATCGCTCCAAAAACGGCAGCCACCGGCTCCTCCGAACACGACGGTCACATGCAGCAAAAGCCAAAGCAGCGGCTCGTGCGCTTCGGCTGCCGCACGCTCGCCGCACCGTGCGGATAGAACGCAGCCCTGTAGGAGCGCGCCTTGCGCGCGACCGCCTTTCGCGACCACCTCCATCCCACGTACAGGCTCGATGGGGGGGCTCCAATCGGCGATTCCCGGAAGAAAGGCATCAGAGCCGCTTGTCGCTAACCTTCCTCAAGCGCACCGATCACCACCAACACTTCGACGCCTTTCCTGCCCGTCGCTTCCGCAAGCAACCGTCGCTGCCGCGAAGGCGGGAGCCTAGTGGCTCTTGCTGCAGGGTGCGAAAACGCTCAGTGCGTACGTGTAGGTGGTCGCGAAAAGATGTCGCGCGCGAGGCGCGCTCCTACAGGGCTGCGTTTTATCCGCTCGGTGCGGTTAGCGTGCAGCCCCCAAAGCACGAGCCGTTGCTTTGGCTTTTGCCGCATGCAACCGCGGTGTTGGGAGTTGCCGGTGGCTGCCGTTTTTGGAGCGATTCCGCAGGGAGGCGTAGGCCGGACGAGGACTTAGCGACAAAAATGGCAGCCGCCGGCGACCCGCCGCCACGCCGAAGCAAAATGCGATGGCGAACAGCCGAGCCGTCACGCTCCCCGCGGCGAAGCCGTTTAAGACATGGGCACGCGTAAGCGGGCCAATCGACGCGAAACGAGGTCGCGCGCGGGCCGCGCTACAACGGCCGCCGCCAACTGCCTCTCGCGCAAAAAAATCCCGCCGGGAGGCGGGATTTCTTCACTAACGCAATGGAACTCAAGCCGACGGCGGCGCTTCCTTCTGCTCGGCCATCCGCTTCTCCAGGTAGTGGATGTTCTGTCCACCCTGCTGGAAGCCCACGTCGGCCATGATGCGCTGCTGCAGCGGGACGTTGCACTTCACGCCTTCGATCACCGTCTCGGTCAGGGCCATGCGCATGCGCGCGATGGCGGTGGCGCGGTCCGGGCCGTGCACGATGATCTTGCCGATCATCGAATCGTAGTTCGGCGGGATGCGGTAGCCGTCGTACAGGTGGGTGTCCACGCGCACGCCAGGGCCGCCCGGCGCTTCGAAACGCTTCACCGTGCCGGGGCTCGGCATGAAGGTATCCGGATCCTCGGCGTTGATGCGGCACTCGATGGCGTGGCCGGTGAGCACGATGTCTTCCTGGCGGATCGACAGCTTGTGACCGCTGGCGATCAGCAGCTGTTCGCGAACCAGGTCGATGCCGGTCACCAGTTCCGTCACCGGGTGCTCCACCTGGATACGCGTGTTCATCTCGATGAAGTAGAAGCGGCCGTTCTCGAACAGGAACTCGAACGTGCCCGCGCCGCGATAACCGATGCGGATGCAGGCGTCGACGCAGACCTTGCCAATCTGTTCGCGCAGTTCCGGCGTGATGCCCGGTGCCGGCGCTTCCTCGACCACCTTCTGGTGGCGGCGCTGCATCGAGCAGTCGCGTTCGCCGAGATGGATGGCGTTGCCCTGGCCATCGGCGAGCACCTGGATCTCCACGTGGCGCGGATTTTCCAGGAACTTCTCCATGTAGACCTGATCGTTGCTGAAAGCGGCCTTGGCTTCCTGCTTGGTCATCACGATGGAGTTGGCGAGGTGGGCTTCGGTGCGCACGACGCGCATGCCGCGGCCGCCGCCGCCGCCCGCGGCCTTGATGATCACCGGGTAGCCGATCTCGCGCGCGATGCGGATGTTCTCATCCACGTCGTCGCCCAGCGGGCCGCCCGAACCGGGCACGCACGGCACGCCGGCCGCCTTCATCGCGCGGATGGCCTCGACCTTGTCGCCCATCAGGCGGATCACGTCGGCCGTCGGTCCGATGAAGACGAAGCCCGACTTCTCCACCTGTTCGGCGAAGTTCGCGTTCTCCGAGAGGAAGCCGTACCCCGGATGGATCGCACCGGCATCGGTGATTTCCGCCGCGGCGATGATGGCTGGAATGTTGAGGTAGCTCTCGGCCGAGGGACCCGGACCGATGCACACCGATTCGTCGGCCAGGCCGACGTGCTTGAGGTTGCGATCGACGGTGGAGTGCACCGCGACCGTCTTGATGCCGAGCGCGTGGCACGCGCGCAACACCCGCAGCGCGATCTCGCCGCGATTGGCTATGACGACCTTCTCGAGCATGCGTCGTGGCCTCAGGCGATGACGAACATCGGTTCGTCGAATTCCACCGGCTGGCCGTTCTCGACCAGGATGGCGACGACGGTTCCGGAAACGTCGGCCTCGATCTGGTTGAACATCTTCATGGCTTCGATGATGCCCAGCGTCTCGCCGGCCTTGACCTGCTGGCCGACCGTGGCGAAAGCGGGCGCGCCCGGGGTGGAGGCGGCGTAGAAGGTGCCGACCATCGGCGCCTTCACCACGTGGCCGGGGGGCAGGCCGGGTTCGGCGGCGGGTGCGGCCGGGGCCGCGGCGGCCGGCGCGGCGGGAGCCGCCTGCGCGGCGGCGGGGGCGGCCATCATCTGCGGCGCGGCGACGGCGACGCCGCCCTTCGGCACGCGCGAGAGGCGGACGACCTCTTCGCCTTCCTTGATTTCCAGCTCGGCGAGATTCGATTCCTCGAGCAGGTCGATGAGTTTCTTGATCTTGCGCAGGTCCATAAGACAAACCTTCTTGTGGTTGAAACGGGCGCGCCGGGCGCGCCGCGAAAGGGAATCAGGCCGCCGGCACGGCAAGGCGGAGGAGGACCGCCTCCAGCGCCAGGCGATAGCTGTCGCCGCCGAACCCGCAGATCGTGCCTGCGGCGATGTCCGACACGTAGGAGTGATGGCGGAACGGCTCGCGTGCGTGCGGATTGGACAGGTGGATCTCGATGAACGGTATGGCCACGCCGGCCAGAGCGTCGCGCAGCGCGACCGAGGTATGGGTGAAGGCCGCGGGATTGATCAGGATCCACGCCGTGCCCTCGTCGCGCGCCTGGTGGATGCGGCCGATCAGTTCGTGCTCGGCGTTCGACTGGAACCAGCCCAGGTCATGGCCGGCGGCCTGGGCACGGGCCTGCAGCGACCCATTGATATCGGCCAGGGTTTCGCGGCCGTAGACCGAGGGTTCGCGCACGCCGAGAAGATTGAGGTTGGGTCCGTGCAGGACAAGGATCCTGGCCACTGTTCACCTGATGACTGATCCGGCTCCCCCGGCAACGCCGCGCAGTGTGCGCCTGTCTCCCGGTATTGTCCAGTTCGGTGGAGTTCGACGCAGTTCGCTGGAGATCGTGACTTTCCACACGCCGCCGTATGGAAAGCCCCCGTGTAGGAGCGCGCCTGCGCGCGACAGGTTTTGAGGCCGTGGCCCGGAGCTGGCGCGCAAGCTTCAAGACCCACGCGAAAACCTGTCGCGCGCAGGCGCGCTTCTACACGGGCCCTAGCAGGTTTCGCCAGCCCTCGTGCCCCAGCTTCTCCAGCGTCTCCATGTTCGCTTCGAAGATCGCCGACGCATCCGGGAAGGCCGCCACTGCCCGGTCGATGCTGGCTTCGCGCAGCAGATGCAGGGTGGGGTAAGGCGAGCGGTTGGTGTAGTTGGTGATGTCGTCCGCGGCCGTGCCTTCGAACTGGAAGGCGGGGTGGAAGCTGGCCACCTGGATCTCGCCCTCCAGGTGCAGGTCGGCCACCGTCGCGTCCGCCACCTCGAGGAATTCATTGAAGTCCATGAAGTCCACGAGCACGCCGGGATGGATCAGCAGCGTGGTATCGATGGTTTCAGGGTCGGTGTCGCGCAGCAGTTCCAGCTCGCGGACGAGGTCGGCATGCAGTTGCAGCGGCTGGGTCGCGTCGCTGGTGACGTAACGGACCTGGCCCTTGCGCTGCACGGCCTTTGCGAAGGGGCACAGGTTGAGGCCGATGACGGCGCGCTCGATCCAGCGGCGGGT
Source organism: Luteibacter sp. SVR4-7G (assembly GCF_056755555.1). NCBI lineage: Bacteria > Pseudomonadati > Pseudomonadota > Gammaproteobacteria > Lysobacterales > Rhodanobacteraceae > Luteibacter > Luteibacter sp. SVR4-7G. Next base: position 9,747 of record NZ_JBPGXO010000065.1, read on the forward strand.
AGCCTCGATCGCTTCGTCGGGTGAGGGCAGGGCGTCGGCGGACTGGTCATTCATCGTTCGGGGGCGAGCCATTCGTCGAGTTCGGCCTGGCTGAAAGTACCAAGCTTCTGCCGCAGGATGCGCCCGTCCTCCCCGATCAGGACGCTATAGGGCAGCACGCGCCGCGTGTTGCCGAAGGAAAGCGAACCGCCTGGCGCGTCGGTGGCGGCGAGCAGCACCGGGTAGTCCACCGGCCGCTCCGCGAGGTACGTGCGCACCGCGCCCGCGGTGTCCTCGGCCACGCCCACGACGGCGACGTTGCGTTTGCGGTAGCGCGCCGCGTTCTCGCTGAGCAGCGGCATCTCGCGGCGGCAAGGCCCGCACCAGGTGGCCCAGAAGTTGACGAGCACGCGCTTGCCGCGCCAGTCCGAGAGCTGGCGCGGCTTGCCGTCGACGGTGAGGAAGGTGGCTCCCGGAGACGGATCGCCCACGTCCGCCACGGTCAGGCCTTGCGGCGGTGGCGGGTGCAGGCGGCGGTGCTCCAGGTAGAGTCCCGTGGCTGCCGCCGCGATGGCGAGCGCGACGATCCAGAAGGTCGGGCCGCGTATCATGGGTGCGCGGCGGCCTCGAGCGCCTTTTCGACGCGATCGTAGGTGAGCACGGTGGACAGCTTCGTGCCGTCGCCACCGCCCTTCGGGTAGACCACGTAGAGGGGCACGCCTACCGAGTGGTACTGCTCGAGGAAGGCGGCGATGGTCGCGTTCACGTCGGTCCAGTCGCCCTTCATGTAGACCGTGCCGGTGCGCTTGAGCAGGGCGCGGAATGCCTCGGTGTCGAGCACGGCATGTTCATTGGCCTTGCAGGTGATGCACCAGTCCGCGGTCATGTCCACCAGCACCGGCGTGCCCGCGGCGCGCAGCTCCGCCAGCTTCTCGGGCGAGTACGGCACCGAGCCGTCGCTGGCGACCGTGACCGTCTGCGGCGCAGGCAGGCCATGCACCATCCACAGCGCCGCGGCGGCGCCGATCGCCAGTACGCCCGTGAACGCCCAGGACAGCGCGCGCCCGCCGCGGCTGCGGCCATACCACCACAGCGCCATCGCCAGCAGCACGCCTCCGCCCAGCACGAGTGCGGCGGCATCGGCGCCGCGCTGCTTGGTCAGCACCCAGAGCAGCCAGACGGCCGTGAGGTACATCGGGAAGGCCAGCGCCTGCTTCAGCGTTTCCATCCAGCGGCCGGGACGCGGCAGCATCCGCGCCACGGCGGGCACGAAGCCGATCACGAGGAAGGGCAGGGCAAGGCCGAGGCCGAGGGCGAGGAAGATGAGGAAGGCCACGGGCAGCGGCGCCGCGAAGGCGAAGGCGATGGCGGAACCCATGAACGGCGCGGTGCATGGACTGGCCACGACCACGGCAAGCACGCCGGTGAAGAAGTCGCCCGAGGGACCCGAGCGGGAGGCCAGGCCGCTGCCGACATTGCCGAGCGAGCCGCCGATCTCGAAGACGCCGGACATCGACAGGCCCACGGCCAGCATCACGTAGACGAGCAGTCCGATCGCCAGCGGCTGCTGGAACTGCGCGCCCCACTGGACGCCGTGCCCGGCCGCGCGGATGCCCACGATGATGAGTCCCAGCACGGCGAAGGCGGCCAGCACGCCCGCGGTGTACCAGAGCGCGTGGCGGCGTGCGGCCGCGTGGCTCTCGCCACTCTCGAGCACGGTCACCGCCTTCAGCGACAGCACCGGCAGCACGCAGGGCATGAGGTTGAGGACGAGGCCGCCGAGCAGGGCGAGGCCGATGGCCGCGATGAAGCCCACCGGGGCGTCGTCGTCCGGGGTCATGCCCGGAGGCGGCGGCGTCGGTGCGACCTCGGCGGGAGCGGCAGCCTGGGATGCTTCCTCTGCGGCGGCGCCGACCGATGCGGTGCCCGCGGCGAGGTCGATGCTCACGTGGCGCTTCATCACCGGGTAGCAGATGCCGTTCTCGAGGCAGCCCTGGTAGGCCACGTCGATCGCCACGTCCTTCACGGCCGCCGTGCCTTCCAGCGGGACGGGCAGTTCCACCTGGTCGAAGTAGACGATGCTGTCGCCGAAGTGCTCGTCGTGATGGGCGATGCCGGCCGGCCAGTCGGGCTCGCCGGCGGTCACGCCGGCCGGCGACGCCACCGTGATCTGCGTCTTGTCGCGATAAAGGTAGTAGTCCTTCGGCATCGTCCAGCGCAGCAGCAGGTGCGCGCGATCCTTCACCAGTGCCTCGAAGCGGAAGGCCTGTTCGGCGGGCAGGGGTTGGGCATCGGTGCCCTGCGCCGCCGCCGGCGCGCCGAGCAGCGCCGCGGCATTGCCGGCCGGCGCAGCGGCTTGCGCGGCGGGAATCGTGGACGGCCCGCCGATGGTGAGGTTCAGGTGCTCGGTGTTCGGCGGGTAGCAGATCTTCGGCTCCACCTCGTGGCAGCCCTGGTACTGCACGTTGAGCGCCAGGGTCTTGGTGGAGGCGTCGGCCAGGGTGTAGGGCAGGCTGGCCTCGATGTCGCCGTGGTAGATCTCGACGTCGCCAAGGTATTCGTCGTGCTCCTTCAGGCCGTCGGGAAGGCTGGGCTGGCCCAGCTTCACCGCCGCCGGGTCGGCGGCCGTGATCTTGATGCGTCCGCGATAGAGGTAGTAGTCCGGCGCGATGCGCCAATGCAGCTTCACCGTGCCGGGCTGGCTGGCATCCGTCGTGAGATGGAAGGCCTGGGTGACGGGCAGTAACTCCTGCTCGTCCTGGGCGAAGGCAGGGAGGGTGGCGAACAGGCCGAGGCTGGCAAGGAGGGTCAGCGCACGGCGAACTACAGACATCATGTCAACTCCGAGGATAGAACGTCGGTCATTATGACCGGGCGTTTCCGGATTGGCTTGCAACGGTCTCGGCCTCCAGCCAGGCGAGATACGGGGCGTGCCCCTCCACCAGGGGCAGGGCGATCACCTCGGGTACCTCGTAGGGATGGTTGGCCAGGACGAACGCTTCCACGGCCGCGAACGCGGTGCGGACGGTCTTCACCAGCAGGAGGTCTTCGGCCTCGCTGACGGTCTCGCCTTTCCAGCGGTAGGTGGACCGCATTCCGGGCAGGTGGTTCACGCAGGCGGCCAGGCCGCCGTCGACGAGGCCGCGCGCGAGCGCGGCGGCCGGTTCCCCCGGCGGACAGGCGATGAGGATGGCGATGGGTTCGGACATGGAGGGATTGTGCCTCGTCCGATCGCGCTTTTTTGGACCGTGGCCCTTGAACGGTTTTTGCGCGGCGCCATGTCGAGGGCGCAGAGGTCTTCCGATTCGGGAAGTCCTTTGGCTAAAATTCTGGCACTCACCCTGGTCAAGTGCTAACAGGGTGGCCTAATTCCTTTGTCTGTCAATCACATGGTTGGAGAAGTCATGAGCAAACTGCGCCCGCTGCACGATCGCGTCATCGTCAAGCGTCTCGAGGAAGAGCGTGTTTCGGCCGGTGGCATCGTCATCCCCGACAGCGCCACCGAGAAGCCGACCCGCGGCAAGGTCATCGCCGCCGGCAATGGCCGCATCCTGGAAAACGGCTCGGTCCGTCCGATGTCGGTGAAGGAAGGCGAGACCGTCCTGTTCGGCAAGTACGCCGGCCAGGAAATCAAGATCGACGGCGAAGAGCTGGTCTTCCTGAAGGAAGACGACATCGTGGCGATCCTGGAAGGCTGAGCACCCGCTCGCCCCGCTTCCTCCCGAACATCCCAAGCATTCAAATAAGGATTCACACTCATGGCAGCTAAAGAAGTCCGCTTCAGTGAAGACGTGCGCGCGCGCATGCTGAAGGGTGTCAACACCCTCGCCAACGCCGTCAAGGTCACCCTGGGCCCGAAGGGCCGCAACGTCGTGCTCGAGAAGAGCTTCGGCGCCCCGACCGTCACCAAGGACGGCGTCTCGGTCGCGAAGGAAATCGAGCTTTCCGACAAGTACGAGAACATCGGCGCCCAGATCGTCAAGGAAGCCGCCTCGAAGACCTCCGACGTCGCCGGTGACGGCACCACCACCGCCACGGTTCTCGCCCAGGCGTTCATCCAGGAAGGCCTCAAGGCCGTCGCCGCCGGCATCAACCCGATGGACCTGAAGCGCGGTATCGACCAGGCCGTCTCGGCCGCCGTCGGCGAGCTGAAGAGCCTGTCGAACCCCACCGCCGACGACAAGGCCATCGCCCAGGTCGGCACCATCTCGGCCAACTCCGACGCGGACATCGGCGACATCATCGCCAACGCGATGAAGAAGGTCGGCAAGGAAGGCGTCATCACGGTCGAGGAAGGCTCGGGCCTCGAGAACGAGCTCGACGTGGTCGAAGGCATGCAGTTCGACCGCGGCTACCTGTCGCCGTACTTCATCAACAACCAGCAGTCGCAGCAGGTCGAGCTGGATGACCCGTTCATCCTGATCCACGACAAGAAGATCTCGAACGTCCGCGAGCTCCTGCCGGTGCTCGAGGCCGTCGCGAAGGCCGCCAAGCCGCTGCTCATCGTCGCCGAGGAAGTCGAGGGCGAAGCCCTGGCGACCCTCGTCGTCAACACCATTCGCGGCATCGTGAAGGTCGCCGCCGTCAAGGCGCCGGGCTTCGGTGACCGCCGCAAGGCCATCCTGGAAGACATCGCGCAGCTCACGGGCGGCACGGTCATCTCCGAGGAAGTGGGTCTGGCCCTCGACAAGGCCACGATCAGCGATCTGGGCCGCGCCAAGCGCGTCGTCATCACCAAGGAAAACACCACGATCATCGACGGTGCCGGTGACGCGGAAGGCATTCAGTCGCGCATCAAGCAGATCAAGGCGCAGATCGAAGAGACCTCTTCGGACTACGACCGCGAGAAGCTGCAGGAGCGTGTGGCTAAGCTGGCCGGCGGCGTGGCCGTCATCAAGGTCGGCGCCGCGACGGAAGTCGAGATGAAGGAAAAGAAGGCCCGCGTCGAAGACGCCCTGCACGCCACGCGTGCGGCGGTCGAGGAAGGCGTGGTCCCGGGCGGCGGCGTCGCCCTGATCCGTTCGCTGAAGGCACTCGAAGGCCTGAAGGGCAAGAACGCTGACCAGGACCTCGGCATCGCCATCACCCGCCGCGCCCTCGAGGCTCCGCTGCGCGCCATCGTCGCCAACGCCGGCGAAGAGCCGTCGGTGGTGCTGAACAAGGTGAAGGAAGGCCAGGGCAACTTCGGCTACAACGCCGCCAACGGCGAGTTCGGCGACATGATCGCCTTCGGCATCCTGGACCCGACCAAGGTGACCCGTTCGGCCCTGCAGTTCGCGGCCTCGGTCGCGGGCTCGATCATCACGACCGAAGCGGCCGTGACCGAGCTGCCGAAGAAGGACGAAGGCCACGCCCACGGTGGCGCGGGCGGCATGGGTGGCATGGGCGGCATGGACTTCTAAGTCCCGCCCCACCCGTAACGCAGAAGAGCCCGGCGCAAGCCGGGCTCTTTTTTTGCGACGAACACGCGTTGTAGGAGCGCGCCTCGCGCGCGACCGCCTTTCGCGTCGGTTGGCCCGCTTACGCGCGCCCATGCTTTAAGCGGCTTCGCCGCAGGGAGCTTAAGCCCCGGCTCGGCTAGCGCCATCGCATTTGGCTCGGGCGTGACGGCGGGTCGCCGGCGCCTGCCATTTTTTTCGCTAAGTCCTCGTCCGGCCTACGCCTCCCTGCGGAATCGCTCCAAAAACGGCAGCCACCGGCT
>NZ_JBPGXO010000066.1:0-14739 GCF_056755555.1 Luteibacter sp. SVR4-7G
AGATGTGTATAAGAGACAGCCATGAACAGTGCACCGGCGACCAGACCGATGACGCCGCCAAGCAGCGAATGCAGAAACAGCCAGCCCAGGCCGCCGGCGAGCGCGCCGCCCAGCGGCATGCGCAAGCCCAACGGCGCGCGGCCGAGGATGCCGCGCAGGAAGATGGCGCCGAAGATGAGCGGTACGAGCAGGTGCCCGCCGCCCCGCCGTCGCTCGTGGCTTTCGTCCGGCGCCACGGGGGCCGGCAGCGCCTCGCCCTGCACGATCTGGGTGATCGCGTTCAGGGCTTCGGTGATGCCGCCGTAGTAGTCGTTGGCGCGCAGCCTGGGCGCCATGTATTCGCGGATGATCCGGGAGGCGATCGCGTCGGGCAGCGCCCCCTCGAGGCCATAACCCACCTCGATGCGCACACGGCGGTCATCCTTGGCGAGCAGGAGCAGGACGCCGTCGTCCGGCCCTTCCCGGCCCACCTTGTTCGTTTCCGCCACCTTCAGCGAATAGCTCTCGAGATCCTCCGGCTGGGTCGTGGGCACCATCAGCACGACGACCTGCGCGCCCTTGGTCTTCTCCAGGTCCACCAGCCGGGCATCCAGCTGCGCCACCTGGTCGGGGGCGAGCGTGCCGGTGAGGTCGGTCACGTGACGGGCGAGCTTCGGCACCGCCACGTCCGCCCGCGCCGCCGGAGGCGGCACGAGCAAGGCGATGGCGAACAGCAGCGCGGCCGCGAAACCGCGCATCAGCGGCCGGCCGTGGAAGCCGGGGCCGGGGTGGAACCGAAATCGACGGTGGGCGCGGTGGAGATCGCCTTCTCGTTCTCGACGCTGAAGTTCGCCTTCACCTTGTAGCCCATGACCTTGGCCGTGAGGTTGTTCGGGAACGAACGGATCAGCGTGTTGTAGCTCTGCACGGCGGCCACGTAGCGGTTGCGGGCCACGGTGATGCGGTTCTCGGTGCCTTCGAGCTGGGCCTGCAGGTCGCGGAAGGAGCCGTCGGCCTTGAGCTGCGGATAGTTCTCGCTGACCACCATCAGGCGCGACAGCGCGCTGGTCAGCTGGCCCTGGGCCGCCTGGAACTTGGCCAGCGCCTCGGGATCGTTGAGCAACTCGGGGGTGATCTGGGTCTGGCCCACCCTGGCGCGGGCGTTGGTCACCTCGGTGAGCACGCGCTCCTCGTGCTGGGCATAGCCCTTCACGGTATTCACCAGGTTCGGCACCAGGTCGGCTCGGCGCTGGTACTGGTTGAGCACTTCGGACCAGGCGGCCTTGACCCCCTCGTCCTCGCGCTGGATGGCGTTATAGCCGCAGCCGGAGAGGAAGGCGGCAAGCAGGACGAGGGCAACGGTGCGGGCGAATGTCTTCATGGCGGCTGGTTCCTTGGAAGGTGCCGCAACAACTTACCCTAAACGCCACCCTGTAGGAGCGCGCCCTGCGCGCGACAGGTTTTGAGGCTGTGCCCCGGAGCTGGCGCGCGAGCTTGAGTACTGGCCCGAAAACCTGTCGCGCGCAGGGCGCGCTCCTACAACAGACGGGGCAGCAGGATCAGGGCCCAGCTCACCACCACCATCATCAGGAGCAGGAATACGGCGGCCGAGCCCATGTCCTTGGCCCGGCCCGCCAGTTCATGGAATTCCGGGCTTACCTTGTCCACCACGGCCTCGATGGCCGAATTCAGCAGTTCAGCCGAAAGGACCAGCACGGGAAAGGTGATGAGGACGATCTTCTCGAGCGGACCGTGACCGAGCCAGAGGCCCAGCGGGACCACGACCACTGCAAGAAAAACCTCAAGCCGGAACGAGGCCTCGTGCCGGAAACACGCCCGCAGGCCCTGCATGGACCACAGGAATGCCGCATAAATCTGGCGCGGCCCGCGCCGCTCGGTCGTTGCCATGGTCGCTCAGGCCGCCGGGATCGGGACCGGGCCGGCGTACCGGAGGATGGTTGTCTGGTTGCACTGCGGCATCGAGGCGACGTCGGGACGATTGTTAAGACCCGGTATCATGCCACATCCCGCCATGGGCCCGGCTTACGGCCCGCGCCGTGGCGAATCGCCGCGCCCCTCTGGCGCCGCAGCACAACCGGGCGGACCATTTGTATTACGCTTGAACGGTTGTGACTCCGTTCAGGGTCACGGCGACGGGAGCAGGGCCACGGTCCTCTCGCTGTTTCCATCGCGACCGGAAAATACATGGCAATCCAGAACCCGCCCGTTTCACAGACCAAGTCCTTCAGCACGGTCTTCCTCATCGAAATGTGGGAGCGCTTCGGCTTCTACGGCATGCAGGTGCTGATGGTCACCTACATGGTGAAGAAGCTCGGCTTCGCCGATGTGGACGCCAACCTCGTCTGGGGAGCGGCCGCAGCCCTCATCTATGCCACACCCGCCGTGGGCGGCTGGATCGGCGACAAGTTCCTTGGTGCGCGACGCACCATGCTCAGCGGCGCCGTCATTCTCATGCTGGGCTATGCCCTGCTCTGGATTCCAACCAACAACGCCTACGCCCTGTACCTCGCGCTCGGCGTGATCATCTTCGGCAACGGCCTGTTCAAGCCCAACGCCGGCAACCTCGTGCGCAAGATCTACGAGGGCGACGACGTGCGCATCGACAGCGCGTTCACCCTCTACTACATGGCGGTGAATATCGGCTCGACGGTTTCGATGTTGCTCACGCCCTGGATCCGCGACTACGTGGGCGAGCACTACGGCGATGCCCTGGGCTGGCACACCGCATTTGGCGTCTGTTCCATCGGCCTCATCCTCGGTCTCATCAATTACTATTTCATGCGCCGCACGCTGGCGCATATCGGTTCGGAACCCGATAACCACCCGCCGGTGATGAAGAACGTGCTCGGCGTGGTCGCCGGCGGCATCGCCATCGTCGCTGTTTCCGCATATATCCTGCAGAACCAGGGCGTGGCCCAGGCCTGTGTCTATGCTGCGGGCCTCGTCATCCTCGGCATCTTCGTCCACCTGATCCGTTCCAGCGAACGCGGCGAGCGCGCCGGCCTCATCGCCGCGCTGGTGCTGACGGTGCAGACGATCTTCTTCTTCATCTTCTACCAGCAGATGTCGACCTCGCTGAACCTGTTCGCGCAGCGCAACGTGGACCTTTCCTTCGGCATCTTCGGCTACGAGATCTTCCGCTGGATTCCCGAGCAGTTCCAGTCGCTCAATGCCATCTGGATCGTGATCCTGTCGCCGCTCCTGGTCTGGATCTACAACGCGCTGGGCCGGCATGGCAAGGATTTCCCCGTCGCCGCGAAGTTCGCGCTCGGCTTCGCCGCGGTCGCCGCCGGCTTCTTCATGTATGGCCTCGGTGCCACTACCGCCGTGAACGGCGCGATCTCGTCCTGGTACATGGTGTGGGGTTACGGGCTGTATTCTCTGGGCGAGGTGCTGGTGAGCGGCCTCGGCCTCGCCATGATCGCGCGCTACGTGCCGGCGCGCATGGGCGGCTTCATGATGGGCGCCTATTACGTCGCCTCCGGCGTGGCCCAGTACATGGGCAGCGTGGTGGCCAACTACGCGGCCATTCCCGACAACATCACCGATCCGCTGCAGTCCCTGGCGATCTACACCAGCCTGTTCAACAAGCTGGGCTTCGTGGGTCTGGCCTGCACGGCCATCGCGGTGGCGATGCTGCCCCTGATGAAGAAGCTGTCCCTGAACCACGCGCTGGCGAACGTACCGCCGGTGCCTCCCGTGCACAACGAAGACCTGTGATGCGACGGAGGACCGCGCCGCGAGGCGCGGTCCTCCCGTCATGAAGAGACCACCGTGAGCGACAACCTGCATACGCCATCGTCCCGCTCCGGTCCCTTCGCCCTCGCACGCACCCTTGCCTGGCTCCGCCTCTGCGCCATCGCCGGGCAGAGCGTGGCGATCCTCTCCTGCGTCACCCTCCTCAAGCTCGATATCCCGCTGCTGCCGCTCATGCTCGGCGTCTGCGTGCTTGCCGTGTTCGCCGCCGCGGCTTCGTTCCGCCTGGGCATGCCGTGGAAGGTCGGCGAGGGCGAAGCCATCGTCCACATCGCCGCCGATACCCTGGTGCTGGGCTACCTCCTCTACTTCACGGGCGGGGCGTCGAACCCGTTCGTGACCCTGCTGCTGGTACCGATCGCACTCTCGGCCGCGGCGCTGTCGATCGCCGGCGTCTCCCTGGTGGCGATCCTCACCGGCGTCGCCTACGTCCTGCTGGTGCCGTACCACATGCCCCTGCCGACCCTGGGCGACAAGGGACAGGATTTTGACCTCTACGTCGCGGGCATGGGCGTCAACTTCGTCATCATGGCGATCCTCCTCGGCGTCTTCATCAGCAACCTGGCCAAGGCCATCCGCACGCAGCAAGGCGAAGTGCAGCGGGTGCGCGAGCGTGCCCTGCGCGACGAGGGCATCCTCGCCATCGCCACCCAGGCCGCCGGCGCGGCGCACGAACTGAACACGCCGCTCTCGACCATGCGCACCCTGCTGCCCGAGATCCGCCGCGAGCACGCCACCGACAATGCGCTGGGTGAGGACCTCGACCTGCTCGACGGCCAGGTGGAGCGCTGCCGCACCATCCTTCGCGAGATGGTCGCCTTCGGCCAGGCCCAGCTGTCCCAGGTGCCCGAGCGGCTCACGCTCGACGCATTCCTGCACGTCTGCCTGGAACGCTTCCAGCTCCTGCGTCCCGAAGCAGACGTCCGCCTGACGCTCGAGCCGGGCGCCGGCCGCATCGCCCTGCGCTCGCCGCCGGGGCTGCGCCATGCCCTCATCAACCTGCTCAACAACGCGGCAGACGCGTCGGCGCTCAACGACAGCGCCGCGGTGGACCTGCGCGTCGGCATCGTGGACCAGTGGCTGGAGCTGATCGTGACCGACGAAGGCCCCGGCTTCGACGAATCCGACGACCTCGGCACGCTGGGCCTCTCGCAGAAAGAGACAGGTCTCGGCCTGGGCCTGGCCCTGGCTGAAGCCACGGCCGAGCGACTGGACGGCGAACTCGCCGCGAGCAACACCGGGCATGGCGCGCAAATGCGCCTGCGCCTGCCCCTTCGGGTCATCGGAGACCATGCATGAACGACCTCGTTCCGCCCCCCGGCCGCCCCCTCCTGATCGTCGACGACGACGCCACCTTCGCCCGCGTCCTCGGCCGCGCGCTGACCTCGCGCGGCTTCGAAGTGATCAGCGCCGACAACGCCGACGATGCGCGTGCCCTTGCACGCCGGCACCAGCCGCGATACTGCGTGCTGGACCTGAAGCTCGGCGACGAGAACGGCCTGCGCCTGATTCCCGAACTGCAGGCGCTGGTGCCGGACATGCGGGTGCTGCTGCTCACCGGCTACGCATCCATCGCCACCGCGGTGGAAGCGATCAAGCGCGGCGCCCACGACTACCTGGCGAAACCCGTCGATGCCGACGCCGTGCTGCGTGCCCTCCTCGACGGCGATGCCGGTCCGGCCGATCCGGACGACCTGATCGACGCACCGGATGCGCCGCTGCCGTTGCGCCGCCTGGAATGGGAACACATCCAGCGCGTGCTCACGGAATGCGAGGGCAACATCTCCGAGACGGCACGCCGCCTGGGCATGCATCGCCGTACCTTGCAGCGCAAGCTGAGCAAGCATCCCGTCCGCGAACGCCCCGGTGATTATTGAAGATGCGCCTCCTCCTCGCTTTCGCTGCGTTCCTTGCCATCGCCACCGTCGCGCATGCCCATGACGACATGGCAGGCATGGCCATGGGCCATGAGGCGCCCCTGGGTTTCGATGCCGCGATCGACAGCCGGGGCCGCCTCTGGGTCGTGGACACGGTAGGCGAGCATGTGCGCGCGCGACGTTCGGACGACATGGGCCGCAGCTTCGACGTCTCGACCATCGTGAATCCCGTGGGCGAACCGCTCTACGCCGAGGGCGAGAACCGGCCGAAAATCGCACTCGGCCCGAACGGCGAGCTGTACGTGAGCTGGTCGCAGCCGCGCAAGCTGCCGTGGACAGGCTTCGTGCGCTTCTCGCGCTCGCTCGACGGCGGCACGCACTTCGACACGCCGAAGACGGTGCATACGGACCGAGCGGAAGTCACCCACCGCTTTGATTCGCTCGCGGTGGACGGCAAGGGCGACATCGTGGTCGCCTGGATCGACAAGCGCGACGTCGAAGCGGCGAAGGCAAGGGGCAAACCCTATCTGGGTGCCGCCACCTATTACAGCTGGTCCACGGATCGCGGCGCGAGCTTCGCGCCGGAACGCAAGATCGTCGACGAGAGCTGCGAATGCTGCCGCATCGCACTCGCGCGCGCGCCTGACGGCAGCATCGAGGCCTTCTTCCGCGCGATCTACGGCGACAACATCCGCGATCACGCCTACGCCACGCTGCCCACCGACAAGAGTGCACCGAAGGTCGAACGTGCCACGTTCACCCAGTGGCACATCGAGGGCTGTCCGCACCATGGTCCTTCGTTGGCCATCGACGCCTCGGGCGCACGCCACGCCGTGTGGTTCAGTGCGGCCGATGGGAAAGCCGCGATCTGGTACGGGCAACTCCAGCCCGGTCATGAGCCCACACATCTCACCCAGGTGGCGGGTGCCGGCGCGTCGCATGCCGACCTGGCGGCGGACGGAAAGCATGTATGGATCGCCTATCACCAGATTTCCGCCAAGGGGCTGGATCTCGTGCTGCGCACGTCCAACGACGGCGGCAGCACCTTCGGCGAACCGCGCGTCATCGCGCACACCGCCAACGCGTCGGGCTGGCCCAGGTTGGTGCTGTGGCAGCATCGTGCTTTCGTCGCCTGGAATCCGGAGGGCCAGTTCCGGCTCGTGCCGACGGAGGCGCTGTGATGAAGGCGTTCTGTCTCCTGCTCGCTGTCGCCGTTGCCACGCCTGCGTTCGCGGCACCACCCGTCGCGCTGGACACTACCGGCGTCGAGGCGCTCGTCGCCAGGCCGGCCAAGGGAACGCGGGTGATCGCGTTGTGGTCGCTGGATTGCGCGTACTGCGAACAGAACCTGTCGGCGCTGGCTGCCTGGCAGCGCAAGCATCCCGATGTCGAACTGCTGTTCGTGGCCACCGACCCGATGAGCCAGCGCGCCGCGCTCGAGGCACGGCTGAAAGCGGCGCACCTGGATACGGTGCCCTCGCGCGCCTACGCCGAGTCCACGCCGGACCGGATCAATTTCCTGATCGACCCCGCCTGGGGCGGCGAGACGCCGCGGACGATGGTGATCAAGGCCGACGGCACACGGAGAGCCTATAGCGGCGCGCTGGATGCGACGCGCATCGCCAAGCTGCTTGACTGATCCCTCGCCCGATCTGTAGGAGCGCGCAACGCGCGCGACATCTTTTGGAGCGGTGAGCAGCAGGGCCTGCCGCATTTCGCGAAAAGCTGTCGCGCGCGCAGCGCGCTCCTACACCTCAGGCTTCGACGGGCTGGGGGTGCGGAAAACGCACGCTGGCGATGCGGTTGGCACCAGGCAGCGCGCGCAGTTCCAGCGGCCACTGGAAGCGGTCGGACAGGCGGCGCGCGATGGCGAGGTCGAAGCCGTGGCGGTCGACGGCCGCATGGCGGCGGCTGCCGGCCTCGGACGTGTCGAGCGCCGGATTGATCACGCTCACGCTGCCCGGCATCACCGTGATCACGATCCTGCCCTGGTCCGTCTGCTGCAGCGCATGGCGGATCAATTGCCCGCATAGCACCGCGAATACGCGAGGCGAGGCATGCAAGGCGAAGCTGGCCGGTTCGTCGAGCACCAGTTCCACCGGACGGCCCACGATCAATTCCCGCGCATAATCCACTTCCTGGCGGAGCACCGTGTTCACCACGAAGTCCTCCTCGGCCAGCCCCTGGTCGGACTCGCGGGAGAGGATGAGGAATGCCTCAACGAGCGCCTCGAGCTCCCGCGTCGAGCGGCGGATGCGCTCGAGCGACCGGTAGCCGACGTCCGAAAGCGTCGTCTCGTCGGCCAGCATGTCCGAGGACATCTTGATGACGGTGAGCGGACTGCGCAGTTCGTGGCTCGCATCGCGGGTGAAGTTGCGCTCCCGCTCGCCATAGCCTTCGATACGCGAAGCCAGTCCGTGCAGCCCGCGGATGAGCGCGGACACGTCGTCATCGGAGCGCTTGCCGCCTTCGCGATCGAGCCCGGCCATGTCCGGCCGCTCCGGATCCCAGCCCTCGAGCAGGCGCGCGAGCGTGGCCACAGGAGTCCATTCACGCGAAACCGCGGTCCACGCGATCCCGCCGGAACAAAGCATGATCGCAATGGCCGCACCGAGCGGCGCGACATTGTTCGCCGCCATCAGCGAGGCGGTGATCATGACGATCGTCTGCAATGCGAAGACGACGGCGACCCGTACGCGAAAGGAGCCGCGCCGTCGCCGAGCCTTCTGCGGTGACCTGCCTTCCATCGATCAGACCCGGTGCCGCTCCTGCTTCATGCCGTCTGCGAAGCCGCGACTTCGGAGTCGAGATCCGCCAGGCGGTAGCCCGCAGAGTGGATGGTGTGCAACAGGGGGCGATCGAACGGCTTGTCGATCACACGGCGCAGGTTGTACAGGTGCGAGCGCAAGGTATCCGAGTCCGGCAGCGTATCGCCCCAGATCTCGCGCTCGATGTCGCGGCGGCTGACCACCCGCGGCGATTCGCGCATGAGGATGGCGAGCAGCTTCAGGCCGATCGGCGACACCGTGAGCTCCTGGCCGCCGCGGGTGAGGCGCAGCGTGGCCGTATCGAGGGTCATGTCGCCGACGTTGAGCACCTCGGACGAAACCTGGCGGCGGTCGCGGCGGATCAGGGCGCGCAGGCGGGCTTCCAGCTCGCGCACCTCGAACGGCTTGACCAGGTAGTCGTCGGCGCCGGCTTCCAGGCCTACCAGTTTGTCTTCAAGGGTGTCGCGCGCGGTGAGCATGAGGACCGGCGTGGACTTCTTGCCGTCCTTGCGCAGCTTGCGGCAGACATCCAGGCCGTCCATGCCCGGCAACATCAGGTCCAGCACGATCACGTCATAGCTGTTCGAAACGGCCAGGTGCAGGCCGCTGACGCCGTCGGCGGCGTAGTCGACCGAGTAGCCCCGGCGCTCCAGGAACTCGCCGACCATTTCGGCGATCTGGCGATTGTCCTCGACAAGAAGGATCAAGCCAGCCTGTTCGTCACGTGTGCTCATCGCTGCGCTCCTCTGCTGATTCACAAATGTGAAGAGTTAACGGCCGCTACGGTGAGAGCAACGTGAAGACCGAGAACAAGCGTTTATTGTGGGGACGAGAACGTGGAGGAAGCGTCGTCTAACGCAGCATCGGGCTAAGCGCTTTCCACACGTTCTCCGCCACGCGAGGCTCACCGGAGGCCGTCGGGTGCAGGCCGTCGTCCTGCATCAGCGCAGGGTCGAGGGCCACTCCGTCGAGCAGGAAGGGCACGAGGGCGGCGCCGTGCTTTTTCGCGGCGTCGGCGTAGACCTTGCGCAGGCCGTCGCGGTACTGCGGACCGTAGTTCACCGGAAGTTCGATGCCGAGCAGCAGGACCTTCGCCCCCGCGGCGCCGGCCGCCCCGATCATGGCGTCGAGGTTCTCCGCCAGCTTGCCCAGCGGCAGGCCTTGCAGGCCATCGTTGGCACCCAGTTCGATCACCACCACGCCCGGGCGCAGCTTCGCAAGCAGGGCCGGAAGGCGATTGCGGCCGCTCAGGGAGGTTTCGCCGCTGATGCTGGCATTGACCATCGTCCACGGCGTCGCCATCTTCGAGGTGCGCGCGTCCAACAAACGCACCCACCCGGCCTCCACCGGGATGTTGTGCGCCGCCGACAACGAGTCCCCGAGCACCAGCACCTTGCGCGGCGCATCCGCCGCGGAGGCGATGGCGCACCAGACGAACAGCAACAGGACCAGGCAACGACGCATGAGCGATTCTTCCCGAGTTCTTCTTGAAGTGGCGGATGTTAGCAAGTCGGTTTTCGGCCCGGAGGGCCGGCTGGACATCCTCTCCGGGGTGAATCTGAGCGTGGCCGCCGGCGAAAGCTTCGCCATCGTCGGCGCCTCGGGCTCGGGCAAGACCACCCTGCTGGGACTGCTGGCGGGCCTGGACGTTCCCACCTCGGGCAGCATCCGGCTCGACGGACAGGCGCTCGAGGCCGTGGACGAGGAGGCACGCGCGGCGATCCGGCGCCGCCTGGTAGGTTTCGTGTTCCAGTCGTTCCACCTCCTTCCCGCCCTGACGGCGGAGGAGAACGTGATGCTTCCCATGGAACTCGAAGGCGACGACACCGCCCGCGAACGGGCCCACGCCGCCCTGGACGCGGTCGGCCTCGGCGCGCGCCGCCGGCACTATCCGGCGCAGCTTTCCGGCGGCGAGCAGCAGCGCGTGGCCCTGGCCCGCGCCTTCGTGCACCGCCCGCGGATTCTCTTCGCCGACGAACCCACGGGCAACCTCGACCAGCACACCGGCGAACACGTGGGCGACCTCCTCTTCGAGATGAACCGGCAACACGCCACCACCCTGATCCTGGTGACCCACGATTCACGCCTCGCCGCCCGCTGCGCCCGCTCGGCCGAACTGCACGAAGGCCGCCTCGGGGTGCCGGCGTGAACGTCGCCCGGCTCGCCTTCCGCACGCTCCGCCGCGAATGGCACCTGGTCGAGCTGCGCACGCTCGCCGCCTCTCTGGTGCTCGCGGTCATCGCCCTCGGCGTCGTCGCCACCCTCTCCACCCGCATCGAGCGCGGCATCCTTGCCAGTGCCGCCGAACTGATCGGGGGCGATCTCGGCATCTCTGCCCCGGCCCCCCTGCCGGAGCCGATGCTGCGCTCGGCGCAAGCGGACGGCCTCGTGGCCACTCGCGGCGCGGCGTTCCGTAGCGTGGCCTTCGTCGGTGAACGCAGCCAGCTGCTCGACGTGCTCGCCACGGATGCTGCGTACCCGCTGCGCGGCACGCTCGAAGTGCGCGGCGCCGATGGTCGCGACCGCGTCGCGCACGGTCCGGCGCGCGGCCAGGTCTTCCTCGACCATCGCGCGATGGTTGGGCTCGGCATACGTGCCGGCCAGACGATCCAGATCGGCGGGCGCGATCTCATCGTCGCCGCGGAACTGTTGCGCCAGCCCGACGGCGGCGAACTCTTCGCGCTCGCGCCGCGTGCGCTGATGAACCTCGACGATGCCAGCGAGGCCGGACTGCTCTCGGTGGGCAGCCGTGCCCGGCATCGCCTGCTGGTCTCCGGCTCTCCAGCTGCCGTGGCCGCCTGGCGCGCCAATCTGGAGAGCGGCACGCTGCCTGCGGGGGCCGACCTGATCACCCCGGAGAAGATGCAGGAGCGCATGCGCACGGCGTTCGACCGGGCCAGCGCCTTCCTGCGCCTCACGGCCCTGCTTTCCGCCCTGCTCGCCGGCGTCGCCATCGCACTGGCGGCGGCGCGCTACGCGCGGCGCAAGGCCGCCGAAGTCGCCTTGCTTCGCGCGCTGGGCACGCCGCGGCGTCGCGTGGCCGCGCTGCTGGTGACGACGCTGGCCGCGCTCGCGCTGCCGGCCGCCGCCCTCGGCATGGCGATCGCGCTGGGCCTTGCCCAGGGCGCGTGGTACTTCGCCCGCCAGCTGTTCGACAACATTCCCACCACCTTGCCGCTCGGCCCTGCCTTTGCCGCGGCTGCGATGGGCCTCGCCGTGCTCGCCGGCTTCGCCCTGCCGCCGCTGGTGCGCCTGGCCGAAGTGCCGCCAGTGGCGGTCTTCCGCGAATCGATGCAACGGCGCGTGCGCCGCTTCGATGCGCTTTACCTCGTGCCCCTGGTGACGGCGGTGCTGCTGGTTTGGGTGCAGAGCGATTCGGCGAAGCTCGCGGGCATCCTCGCCGCCACCCTTGCCGGCGTGGCCGTCGTCGCCGCCCTGCTCTCGGCACTGCTGCTGGTTATCGCGCGACGCGTGGCACCCGGCGCCCATCCCGCGCTCCGCCTGGGCCTCGCGGCGCTCGCGCGCCGGCGCGGCCTGTCGCTGGTGCAGGCGACGGCGCTCTCGCTCGGCCTGTGCGCCCTGCTCCTGCTTGCCGTCATCGCGCCCTCGCTGCTCGAAGGCTGGCGGCGCGAACTGCCGGCGGATACGCCGAACTGGTTTGCGCTTAACCTGCAGGACGACCAGCGCGATGCCTTCGCGCGTGCGCTGGAAGGCATGGGGGCCACGCGAACCAACATGATGCCGCTGGCCGTCGGCAAGCTCACCGCGATCAACGGAAAACCGGTCGACAGCATCGCCTTCGCCAACGACGAGGCGAAGGAATCGGCGGACAGGCAGCTGCGCCTGTCGTGGGCTGCCGACCTGCCCCCGTCGAACGAGGTGGTGGCAGGCCAGTGGGCAGGCCCTTCTCCCGCCCGGGCCGAAGTTTCCGTCGATACCTCGTGGCGCGACCGCTACCAGCTCAAGCTTGGCGACACGCTGAGCTTCGAGGTCGGCGAAGGCACGATCGATGCGAAGGTGAGCAGCGTACGCAAGGTCGACTGGAGTTCGTTCCGGGTGAACTTCTTCCTCATGCTCGACCCGGCGCACGCAGACCAGCTGCCGCATACCTGGCTCACCAGCTTCTACCTTCCGCGCGGCCACAGCGACCAACTGGCGAAGGTCTCGCGCGACTTCGGCAACCTGAGCCTGATCGACGTCGACGCCCTACTCGACCGCGTGCGCGAAATCGTCGATCGCGTCGGTGGCGCCGTGCGCTGGGTACTCGGGTTCAGCCTGCTCGCAGGCGCGCTCGTGCTCGCCGCCGCGCTCGCCGCCAGTGCGCAGGAACGGCGCAAGGAGGCCGCGCTGCTGCGCACGCTGGGTGCGACCCGCGCGCAATTGCGCGCGGCCGCCGCGTGCGAATTCGCCTTGCTCGGCCTCGTCGCCGGACTTACCGCCGCGCTGGGCGCGGTAGGCGCGGGCCTGTGGCTGGGCAATGCGGTGTTCCGCATCGAAAACTTCGTGCCGCCGTTGTGGCCGCTGGCCGGCGCTGCCGCGCTGGCTGCAGTGGTCGTGATGGCGATCGGCCTGTTCGGCACGAGAAAAGTCGTACGGACCTCGCCGATGGCGTTGCTGCGGGAAGGTTGACGGGGTTTTGCACATCATCGTGCTTCCGCGGGTCACCGAGGTGTGTGACTGGATGATGTGGTATGACGCGAAAAGCGGTCGCGCGCAGGCGCGCTCCTACACGAAGCTGGAGCGCTGCCTGCTGTAGGAGCGCGCCTGCGCGCGACCGCTTTTCGCGAGCGCCTCCAGCCAGTTCTCATCCATTCGACACGTCAGGCCAATAGCTACACAAGGGATGCCGCCGCCTGCTCCCAAACCCGCAAGGCGCGCAGCAAAAGCTCAGGGCTCAGTGCGCATTTCGAGCGACATCACGATCGCATCCTCGCGGCCGCCTCTTGCCGGGTAGTACGAAGGCCGCCGTCCGATTTCGGTGAAGCCGAGCGAGTCGTACAAGGCCTTCGCCACGGGATTCGAAGGACGGACCTCGAGGAAGATCCGTTCCGCGCCGTACCAGCGCGCGAGGTCCAGCAGGCGGCGCATCATTCGCCGACCATAGCCAAGGCCGCGGTGCGCGTCGCCGATGCAGACGTTGAGCACGTGGGCCTCACCGGCTGCGACCGAGAGGATGCCGTAACCGGCGATCTCGCCATCGTGCACGAGCACCCAGCAGTTGTGCCCCGCCTGGAGACAGTCGCGGAAAATACCCGCGCTCCAGGGAAACTCGTAAGAGGCATGCTCGATAGCGACGACGGCGTCCAGGTCCTCGCGGCGCATCGCGCGTACTTCGGTGGACGGGCGTGCAACGGCGACCATCGGATCAGACTCCGCGAAGCGTGGGTCCAAGGGTGCGCAGGCCGTTCCAGAGGCGGCGTTTCGCCGCCGGGTCCGTGAGGATCACGGCCGGCGTATCCACCAGCACGATCTGCGCGGCGCTCATCACCGCGGCCGGAAGGTCGCGCCCGAGCGCCCTCGCCTGCGCCTCGCCGAAGACCAGATAGGCCTTGGCGACGGGCACCGGCCCAAGGCCGTTCTCGCCGGCTTGCAGCCGCGCGGCGCGCGCTGTCACCGGCCCGTAGGCGCGCAAGGCGCGTCCCACCAGGTCCAGCTCGCGCTCGCTGGCCCCCGCTGGAAGCACCACCACACAGGCGACCGTCCCGGCCGGGGCATCGTTCGCCGCGGCAACCTCAGAGGCGGGCGCCGCCGGCCCCGTGCGCAGTCGCCAGGGCGTGATGCCCATGACTCTGAGCAGGCGCTGGCGACGGTCGGCTGCGGCAGGCATAAAGCTTACTCCGGCACCTTGGCACGGCGTGCACGGCGGCGGCGCGTCGCGCGGCCCCACAAGGTCATCACCGGACCCGATACGGTGTAGATCACGGCCACGGCGAACAGCACGCGCGCGGTGTCGACAAGCAGCAGCACCACGATCAGCACCGCGGCGATCAGCCAGATGAAGGGCACGCGATCTCCCTTCGGCCACGCCTTGAAGCTGAAGTAACGCACGTTGCTGACCATCAGCAGGCCGGCGATGACCGCCAGGGGCATGGCGAAGAACGCCACCGACGGCCCCGGAATGTCGAATTTTTCCATCGTCCAGACGAAGGACATGCACAGCCCGGCCGCCGCAGGACTGGCGAGACCCTGGAAATAGCGCTTGTCGGCAACGCCCACCTGGGTGTTGAAACGGGCGAGGCGCAACGCAGCGCACACCGCGTAGATGAAGGCGGCGGCCCAGCCGATCTTGCCCCACACCGGTCCATAGGCGGCCAGCGAGGACAGCGACCACGTGTACA
>NZ_JBPGXO010000067.1:0-14755 GCF_056755555.1 Luteibacter sp. SVR4-7G
GCTCAAGATGACCCATCTCGCCAAGGTCTACCGCACGGAAGTCGTCGAGACCTACGCCTTGCGCGACTTCAACATCGACGTGAAGGAAGGCGAGTTCGTCGCCGTGACCGGTCCCTCCGGCTCGGGCAAGACCACCTTCCTGACCATCGCCGGCCTGCTGGAAACCTTCACCGGCGGTCATTACCACCTCGACGGCGTGGAGGTGAGCCAGCTGGACGACAACGCCCGCTCACGCATCCGCAACGAGAAGATCGGCTTCATCTTCCAGGCCTTCAACCTGATTCCCGACCTCAACGTGTTCGACAACGTGGAAGTGCCGCTGCGCTATCGCGGCATGAAGTCGGCCGAGCGCAAGCAGCGGATCATGGACGCCCTGGAGCGTGTCGGCCTCGCCTCGCGTGCGAAGCACTACCCGGCGGAACTCTCCGGCGGTCAGCAGCAGCGCGTGGCCATCGCCCGCGCGCTTGCAGGCTCGCCGCGCCTGCTCCTGGCCGACGAACCGACCGGCAACCTCGACACCCAGATGGCGCGTGGCGTGATGGAACTGCTGGAAGAGATCCACCGCGAAGGGGCGACCATCGTCATGGTCACCCACGATCCGGAACTGGCCGCCCGCGCTCAGCGCAACGTCCACGTCATCGACGGCCAGGTGGTGGACCTCGCGGAAGAGCCGCGCTTCCACGCCCACGCCCACACCGCGCATTCCTGATCCCGCCGTTCCACCCTCGGGGGCACCATGTTCAGTTATTACCTTCATCTCGGCCTGCGCAGCCTGCGCCGCAACCCGATGCTCACCGCGCTCATGGTGATGGCGATCGGTTTCGGCGTGGCGGCATCGATGACCACGTATTCGGTCTTCCGTGCCACGTCCCGCGATCCGATCCCGCAGAAATCCGATGTGCTGTACAACGTGCAGATCGACAACTGGGGCCCCGAGAACACCAAGGAGGGCGAACCGCCGCCGGCGCTGAGCTACAAGGATGTCACGGCGCTGCTTCGTGCGCACAAGGCGAAGCGGCAAGCCGCAACCTACCCGATTGGCGTGTCGGTCATTCCGGATGATCCTTCGCGGCTGCCCATGCGCCAGGCAGCATACGCGACAGGGGCGGACTTCTTTCCGATGTTCGACGTGCCCTTCCTGCAGGGGCGGGGCTGGAGCCTCGACGACGACGAGAAGCACGCCGACGTAGTCGTCATCAACAAGACCCTGAGCGACAAGCTGTTCAATGGCGGTCCCAGCGTCGGCAAGCAGCTGAACCTCGACGGCCACCTGTTCCGGATCGTCGGCGTGATCAAAGACTGGGCACCGCAGCCCCTGTTCTTCGACGTGCCGAATACGTCGGGCTTCGACGAAGGCGCCTCGGTGTACGTGCCGTTCACCCGCGCGGTGGACCTGAAGCTGCCGAACAATGGCAACAACAACTGCGTGAAGGATCCGGGCGAGGGCTGGGAAAATTACCTGCGCTCGGAATGCATCTGGCTTTCCCTGTGGACCGAGTTGCCAACCAAGGCCGATGCGCAGGCCTATCGCGACTACCTGACGGGATATGCCGCCGAAATGCAACGTTCGGGACGATTCAGCTGGGCGCCGAACGTCCGCCTGCGTGCCGTGATGGACTGGCTGTCGGTGCAGAAAGTCGTGCCTCGCGAATCGCAGGTGTCGCTGCTGGTCTCGCTGGGCTTTCTGATCATCTGCCTGGTCAACACGATCGGCCTGCTGCTCGCTAAGTTTCTGCGCCGTGCGCCCGAAATCGGTGTGCGCCGTGCCTTGGGTGCGTCGCGCAGGGATATCTATGCGCAGTTCCTCATCGAAGCGGGAACGATAGGCATCGCCGGCGGCGTACTCGGGTTGTTGCTCACGGGGCTAGGTGTGCTTGGCGTGGGCATGGTCTTTCCCGAAGAGATTGCGCGGCTCGCCACGCTGGATCCGACCTTGATGGCGCTTACGCTGCTGGTGGCCATCGCAGCGTCGGTCATCGCAGCTTTCTATCCCACGTGGCGCGCCGCCCAGGTGCAGCCCGCGTGGCAGCTTAAGTCGAACTGAGGACCGCGCCATGCAGATCAGACCCATCCTGGCAGCGCTCCGCCGGCACAAGGCAGGTACCATCCTCATCGCCCTGCAGATCGCGCTCACGCTCGCCATTGTTTGCAATGCGCTGTTCATCGTTCACGAGCGCGTCGACCGGGTGCGTCGAGCCACGGGCATGAACGAAGCCAACGTCGTCGCGGTGCAGAACCTGTACGTCGGCTCGCCCTCCACCTATCTCCCGCTGATGAAGACGGACCTCCAGGCCATCCGCTCGATGCCCGGCGTGGAAGATGCGTATGTCACCAATGCCTACCCGCTCCGCCGCGGTGGCTGGTCGACAACGGCGCAGAAGGATCCCGACGCCACGAAGAACGGTGTACAGAGCGCGCTCTACTTCGGCGACGAACATGCGTTGGCCACGCTAGGCGTGAAGCTGGTCGCGGGCCGCAATTTCACGGCCAACGAGGTGACGTCATTCGGGCGCGACCAGCAACCGGCACCGCCGCAGGTGATCGTGACCAAGGCGTTCGCCGACAAGCTTTACCCGGAGGGGAACGCGCTCGGCAAGACTGTCTATTACATCAAGGGCCGGCCGTCCACGATCATCGGCATCGTCGAAAAGCTGACGGTGCCCTGGATCGACGCCGACTTCATGGACAACGTGACCATCATGCCCCTGCTGTTCGACAGCAGCTACCAGCACTTCATCCTGCGCACCAAGCCGGGCCAGCAGGACGCCGTGTTCAAGTCTGTCGCAAACACGCTCTACGGCGTGAACCGCATGCGCGTGCTGCCTCAGAAGCAGGGCGTGCGCACCTTCGACATGGTTCGCGCCGCGGCCTACGAGGCCGACCGCGGCATGGCGGTGCTGATGAGCATCGTCTGCGGCGTGCTGCTCGCAATCACGGCCGCCGGCATCGTGGGCCTGTCCAGTTTCTGGGTGGGACAGCGGCGCAAGCAGATCGGCGTGCGGCGTGCCCTCGGTGCGCGCAAGAGCGACATCCTCACCTACTTCATGACCGAGAACTTCCTGATCGCCCTGGCGGGCGTGGTGGTGGGCGTGGTGCTGGCGCTGGGCATGAACCAGTGGATGCTCACCCAGTTCGAGATGCAGCGCCTCTCCATCAGCTATGTGCTCTTTGGCGTGGTGGTGTTGCTCGGCCTCGGCCAGGCGGCGGTGTTCGCGCCCGCGTTGCGTGCCTCGCGGGTGTCCCCCGTCGAAGCGACGCGAAGCGTCTGACGCTAGCCATCGAGGAATCGGATGTTCGGTTATTACGTGGAACTCGCCCTGCGCAGCCTGGGGCGGAGCAAGGCGCTCACGGCGCTCATGATCCTCGCCGTGGCGCTCGGCATCGGGGCTAGCATCACCACGCTCACGGTGTTGCACGTGCTGTCCGGCGATCCGTTGCCCGGGCGCAGCGGATCGATCTTCATGCCGCAGCTGGATCCGCGCGACCGGGACCGCAGCGACCATCCGGAGGAGCTGCCGACGCAGGTGACGTGGACGGATGGCATGAACCTCCTGCACGCGCGGCGTGCCCGGCGGCAGGCGCTGATGACCGCCGGCGCCACGCCGGTGCAGTCGGACGACCTGGCGGTCGACCCGTTCATCGTGCCTGCCCGTTACACCACGGCGGATTTCTTTCCGATGTTCGGCCTGCCGTTCCGCTACGGTCAGGGATGGAACGCCGCCGACGACGAAGGGCGTTCGCGGGTGGCGGTCATCGGCGCCGGCCTCAACGCACGCCTGTTCCACGGAGAGAACAGCGTGGGGCGCACCCTGCATGTCGATGGCGCGGACCTGCGCGTCGTCGGCGTGCTCGCGCCATGGCGCGCCGTGCCGCACTTCTACGACCTGTATGCCGGCAACTACAGCGCGGGCGAGGAGGTCTTCGTGCCGTTGGGAACCGCGCGGGCCGCGAAGCTCAAGCGCAGCGGCGGCATTGAATGCTGGGGCAACAAGTCTTCGGACGAGCAGGACATGGAGACGGCCAATTGCCTCTGGTTGCAGTTCTGGGTGCAGCTCGACGATGCGGCGGCCGTCGCGTCGTACCGCCGCTTCCTGGACGGCTATGCCCACGAGCAGGTGGCGCTCGGCCGTTTCGAGCGGCCGGCAAGGACGGCGCTGCCCAGCGTCATGCAATACCTCGACGAGCGGCGCGTGGTGCCGAGCGACGTGCGGCTGCAGGTCTGGCTGGCTCTTGGATTCTTCGTGGTCTGTCTCGTCAACACGGTGGGCCTGATGCTGGCGAAGTTCATGCGCCGCGCCGGGGAAGTAGGCGTGCGGCGGGCGCTGGGCGCCTCGCGGCGCAGCGTCTTCGCCCAGCTGCTCACCGAAGCCGCCGTGATCGGACTGGCCGGCGGCGTCGGCGGATTGGGCGTCGCGTTGCTCGGGCTTGCCATGGTGCGCATGCAACCGGGCGCGTCGTCCCAGCTCGCGCACCTCGACCTCACCATGCTCGCCGCCACCTTCGTCATTTCGGTCGCCGCCGCGCTGGCGGCGGGCCTGATACCCGCCTGGCGGACCTGCCGCATCGCGCCGGCGCTGCAACTGAAGAGCCAGTGACATGTTCATCGACGTCCTGCCCATCGTTTCGACATTGCGCCGGCACCGCCTCACCGCCACGCTCCTCGTGCTGCAGATCGCGCTGACCTGCGCGATCGTCTGCAACGCGATCTTCCTGGTCGGGGACCGCGTGAGCTGGATGCTGACTCCCAGCGGCGTCGCCGAAGACCAGCTCATGCGGATCGTCGTCTCGGATATCGGTCCGCGCCGCGACATCCACGCCCGGACGGAGGCCGACCTCGCGGCGATCCGCAACGTGCCAGGCGTCGAGGCGGTTGCGGTCGGCAATTCCCTGCCCTTCGGCGGGAACGCCTGGAATTCCGGCCTGAAGCTGGACAGGTCGCCGGATGCTCCAAGCATGATGAATGTCGCGATGTATTACGGGGAGTCGCTCGTGGAGACGCTCGGCTCGCGCGTCGTGGCGGGACGCCGTTTCCACCCCGATGAATTCTCATGGGTGGACGATCTCGTGACGGCAAAGGCGACGAGCAGCCACGTCGCCATGGTGACGAGCGACCTGGCGAAACGGCTATTCCCGGGGGAATCGGCAGTGGGGAAGGAAATCGTCATCGGCGGCGAGCCGGTGCGTATCGTCGGCATCCTCGAGCGCCTGCCCGCCGCGCAGGTGGAGGCGCGCGACGATGCGAACAACACCGTGGTGATGCCATGGCGGATGATTCCTGCCTACGGTGGTGGCTACTTCGTGCGCGCCCGCCCGGGCGAGTCGGCGCGGGTACTGAAGGACGCCGTCGCGGCGCTGAAGGCGGTCGATCCGCGGCGGGTCGTCGTGGAGGCGCGGCTGTACACGGACATCCGCGGGAGCTACTTCGCCACCGATCGTGCGATGGCGGTGCTGTTGTCGGCGGTGTCGGTGGCCCTGCTGATCGTCACCGCGCTGGGCATCGTGGGGCTGGCGAGCTTCTGGGTCGCCCAGCGCCGCCGCCAGATCGGCGTGCGCCGCGCCCTGGGAGCGACGCGGGGGGCCATCCTGCGCTACTTCCAGACGGAGAATTTCCTGCTCGCCAGCATGGGCATCGTGCTCGGCATGGCGCTGGCCTATGGCGTCAACGCACTGCTGATGCGGGCATACGAACTGCCCCGGTTGCCATGGGCATACCTGCCGGCCGGGGCGCTGGTGCTCTGGCTGCTGGGCCAGCTAGCGGTCCTCGCTCCGGCCCTGCGTGCCGCCTCGGTTCCCCCGGTGGTGGCTACCCGTGGCTAGAATGAAGAAATGTGCCGGCGGGGAGGCAACCTTTTCGCCGGGGGAGGCATCCATGGCTGCATGCGAAGAGACCAGATGCGCTGCGTACTGATCATCGACGACAACCCCGCGGTGGGCGAAGCCCTTTCGCTCGCTCTCAGCCTGCGTGATATCCGTCCGCTCGTAGCCCTCACGCCCGAAGACGGACTCGCGGTCCTGGCGCGCGAGAGAGTCGACGTGGTCATCCAGGACATGAACTTCACCGCCGACACCACTTCGGGAGAGGAAGGCGCGGCGCTGTTCAGGGCGATCCGGGCGCGCCATTCCGACCTGCCGGTGATCCTGCTCACGGCCTGGACCCATCTCGAGGCCGCCGTGGAACTGGTGAAGGCCGGCGCGGCCGATTACCTCGCCAAGCCCTGGGACGACACCAAGCTGCTGGCGACGGTGGAGAACCTGCTCGAGCTGTCCGAATCCACGCGCGAAGTCACCCGGGCGCGGGTCGAGCGCCGCCGCCGGCGCGAAGCGCTGGAAAGCCGCTATGAACTCGACGGGCTGGTGTTCGCCTCGGAGGCCATGAGCCGCACGATCGAACTGGCCTGCCAGGTGGCGCGATCGGACGTGCCCGTGCTCATCACCGGCCCGAACGGCGCGGGCAAGGAACGCATCGCCGCCATCGTCCACGCCAATTCAGCGGTCCGTCGCGGTCCGTTCGTGGCGGTGAACTGCGGCGCGTTGCCAGGCGAACTCATCGAAGCCGAACTGTTCGGTGCCGAGGCGGGTGCCTACACCGGAGCGAACAAGGCACGCGAAGGCCGCTTCGAGATGGCCGACGGCGGCACGTTGTTCCTCGACGAGATCGGCAATCTTCCGCTGCCGGGTCAGATGAAGCTGCTGCGCGTCCTCGAAACCGGCCAGTTCGAGCGGCTGGGCTCGGGCCGCACGCGCCACGCGAAAGTGCGCGTCATCAGCGCCACCAATGCCGACCTCAAGGCGATGATCGCCGCGGGCACGTTCCGCGAGGACCTCTACTACCGCCTCAACGTGATCGACGTGAACCTGCCGCCGCTATCGGAGCGCTGCGACGACATCCTGCCGCTGGCCGAATTCTTCCTCGACGGCAAAGCCACGCTCACGGAAGACGCCCGCGAGGCCTTGCTAGCCCATTCGTGGCCGGGCAACGTGCGCGAACTGAAGAACGCCATCGCGCGCGCCGCGCTGCTCGCGGCGGACGGCCGGATTGAACCGGTGCATCTCAACCTGCCGCCGCCCGCGCCGAGCGTCGCCCGCAACCTGGACGAACCAAGCCGCGAATCCGTGGAAGCGGCGCTGGCCTCCGCCGGCGGCGTGGTGAGCCGGGCGGCAAGCACCTTGGGACTTTCACGACAGGCGCTGTACAGGCGCATGGAGCGCTACGGACTGGCGATCTGATACGTTCGGCGCCATGAAGACCCTCTCCCTCGAAGGACGGATGACCCTGGTCGTCGCCGGCTCTGCGATCGTCGGGGCGCTGGTGTTCGCCGGCGTGTACATCTGGCCGTTCCCGCAGGTGCTGGCCTGGATCCGCGCTGTGCCGGACAAGGCGGGGAAACTGCCGGACGTGGCGGTGCAGGCCTTCGACGGGGGAACGGCGCTGGTCATCTGCCTCCTCGTGCTCGTGCCGCTGTCGGCCTGGGTCGCCCACGCGCTGGTCGAGCCGTTGCGCCGGCTCATGCGGGCGCTGGAAAGTGCCGTGGCAAGCTATCGCGACGGCGACTTCAGCATGTCCATCGGCACTTCCCGGCGCGACGAACTGGGCGACCTGATCCGCATGCACAACACGCTGGGCCAGACCTTGCGCGACCAGCGCCAGCACCTCGCCCAGCGCGAACTGCTCCTGGATACCGTGGTGCAGAACACGCCGGTGGCACTCGTGCTTACCGACACGGCGGGCAAGATCACCTACGCCAACATTGCCGCCCGCCATCTGTTCAACGAGGGGCGTGCGCTGGCAGGCCTGGACTTTCATGAAGTCCTCTCGGGCATGCCGGAAAGCCTCCGCGAAGCGGCCAATGGCGGCGAGGATGCGCTGTTCTCGGTCGAAATGGACGGAAGCGAGGAAACCTTCCATCTGTCGCAACGGGGTTTTCGCCTGCAGGGCCGGCCGCACCGCCTGCAGCTCTACCGGCGGATGACGCGCGAGCTCTCGCGGCAGGAAGTGCATACCTGGAAGCGCGTGATCCGGGTCATCAGCCACGAACTCAACAACTCGCTGGCGCCAATCTCCTCGCTTTCCCATTCCGGCGCCGAGCTGGCGCGCCGCGGCGACCTCGCGCGCCTGCCCGGCGTCTTCGCCTCCATCGGCGATCGGGCGAAGCACCTGCACAGTTTCATCGCCGGCTACGCCAGCTTCGCCAAGCTGCCCACGCCGCAGTCCAGGGAGGTCGACTGGAAAGCCTTCCTCGAGGCGCTGGCCCTCCATGCCAGCTTCCGCCTGGTGTCGGCGCCGCCCGAGCAGCCGGGATGGTTCGATCCCACGCAAGTCGAGCAGGTACTGATCAACCTGATCAAGAATGCGCACGAGGCCGGCGGCGATCCGGAGGAGGTCACCCTCGCCGTGCACCACGTGGGCCGGGACATGCTGATCGAAGTGGCCGACCGGGGGCCGGGCATGAGCGAGACCGTGCTGGCCCAGGCACTCCTGCCGTTCTATTCCACGAAGCGTTCGGGCACGGGGTTGGGGCTCGCCCTGGCGCGCGAAATTTCTGAGGCACACGGCGGCCGCATCGCACTGGCAAACCGCGACGGCGGCGGCCTGCGAGTCACCCTGGTCCTGCCCACCGGTTCGGCCTGAGCGCTTCGCCTATACTCCCCGGAACTCACCGGGAGAGGGAAATCAGGTCATGGGAAGCATCGTCGCGCTGGTTGTCGTGGTTGTGGTGGTCGTCGTACTGGCCAAGCTGATCCGCATCGTGCCGCAGGGATACGAATGGACGGTGGAGATGTTCGGCAAGTACACGGGCACGCTCACGCCCGGCCTGCACTTCCTCATCCCGTTCGTCTACGCGATCGGCCGCAAGATGAACATGATGGAGCAGGTGCTCGACGTTCCCTCGCAGGACGTCATCACCAAGGACAACGCCGTGGTCCGCGTCGACGGCGTGGTGTTCTACCAGGTGCTCGATGCGGCCAAGGCCGCCTATGAAGTGGCGAACCTCGAGGCCGCGGCCCTCGCCCTGATCATGACCAACATCCGTACCGTGCTGGGCTCCATGGACCTCGACGAGAGCCTGAGCCAGCGCGACGCCATCAACGCCAAGCTGCTCGGCGTGGTGGACGAGGCCACCCATCCCTGGGGCGTCAAGGTCACCCGCATCGAGATCAAGGACATCTCGCCGCCACGCGACCTGGTCGATGCCATGGCGCGGCAGATGAAGGCCGAACGCGAGAAGCGCGCGAACATCCTCGATGCCGAGGGTTTCCGCCAGGCGGCCATCCTCAAGGCAGACGGCGAGAAACAGTCGGCGATCCTCGAAGCCGAAGGCAAGAAGGAGGCCGCGTTCCGCGAAGCCGAGGCACGCGAACGCCTGGCCGAGGCGGAAGCGAAGGCCACCACCATGGTCTCGCAGGCCATCGCCAGCGGCGACGTGAATGCGCTGAACTACTTCGTCGCCAACAACTACGTCGAGGCGCTGAAGGAAATGGCCAAGTCGCCGAACCAGAAGACCCTCCTGCTTCCGATAGAGGCCACAGGCATCCTCGGATCGCTCGCGGGCATCGCCGAACTGGCGAAGGAGTCGCTGGCCACGCAGCAGCGCGCGCCGTCCGACAATTCGCCCGGTGGCCGTACGCCGCCGCTGCCGCGCTGACGCCATGGAACAGGTCGCCACGCATTACCTCTGGTGGATCGTCGCGCTGCTGCTCATCGGCGGCGAGGTGATCCTTCCCGGTTACTTCATGCTGTGGATCGGCATCGCCGCGGCCGCCATGGGCCTCGTCCTGCTGGCGGTGCCGGATCTCGGCGCCCTGGCCCAGGCCATCGTCTTCGCCGTCTTCGCCTTCCTTTCCTGCTTCGCCTACTGGAAGCTGGTGCGGCCGCGGCTGGAGCGCGTCCCGCCGGGCAACGAGCGCCTCAACCGGCGCGGCGAACAGCTCATCGGACAGCGCTACGTGCTGTGCGAGCCCATCCTCAATGGCCGCGGCAAGGCGAAAGTGGGCGACGGCGCGTGGCTCGTCACCGGTCCGGAGCTTCCGCTGGGCGCGACCGTGGAAGTGGTCGGCATCGAAGGCACGACCCTGCGCGTGAAGGCGGTGGACGTTGGCTGAAACCACGCCGTTGAGGGTGCCGGTGAGCTTCGCCACCACGGCGATCAATACCCGGATCGCCTTCCTCACCGAGCTGGCTCGCCGGCTGCACCAGTACGGCACCACCGCGCCCCGCCTCGAAACCGCCATCGGCCGCTCCGCGCAGCGGCTCGGCCTCACGGCGGAGGTCTGGTCCAGCCCTACGGCGATCATCGTTTCCTTTGCCGACCTGGGGCAGGGCGAGGAGAGCGTCGCGCAGGTCACCCAGGTGATGCGCCTGCCGCCGGGCGACGTGAACCTCGCGCGCCTGTGCGAAGCGGACCGTATCGCCGATGCCGTGATCGACGGCCAGATGGAGCTGCGCGAAGGCTTCCATTTGCTGCGCAAGCTGGGCGCGCCCGACACCTTCCGTGCCCAGCTGGGCGTCATCGCCAGTTATGGCCTGTGTGCGGCCAGCGTCGTGGCGCTGCTGCTGCACAGCGCCTGGCCCGATCTCGTCACCGCCGGTGTGATCGGCGTGATCATCGGCCTCATCACCATCGCCTCCAGCGGGCGTCCGCGACTCGGCGCGGCGAGCGAGGCCATCAGCGCCATGGTGGCCACCATCATCGCTACCGTCGTCAGCGCCTACATCGTGCCGCTGGCGTTGAAGTCGGTGATCCTCGGCAGCCTGATCGTGCTGCTGCCCGGCATGGCGCTCACCACTGCCGTGCGCGAGATTTCGAGCCAGCACCTGGTTTCGGGCGTCGCGCGCATGGGCGGCGCGGTGGCCACACTGCTCAAGCTAACGTTCGGCACGGTGGCGGCGAGCCAGCTGTGCGAAGCCTTCGGCATCGTCCCGCGCAATTATTCGCTGCCGCCATTGCCGGCCTGGGCCGACTGGCCGTCGCTGATCCTGGGCGCCTTCTCCTTCGCCATCCTGTTCCGCGCGGCGCGAAGCACATGGCTGGTGGTGATGGCTTCGGTCATCGTCGGCTATCTGGCCACGACCTGGGGCGGCAGCATTTCCGGATCGCTTCCGGGCGCGCCCTTCGGCGTGTTCGTCGGCGGCCTGCTGCTCGGCTCGTTGAGCAATATCTACGCCCGTTACGCGCAGATGCCGGGAGCGGTGGTACGCGAGCCGGGCATCATTCTGCTGGTGCCCGGCTCGGTGAGTTTCCGCAGCGTGTCGTACCTGCTGGATCGCGATGCGTCGCTGGGCATGGACACCGGATTGCTGGGTATCACCTTGCTGGTGTCGCTGGTCGCCGGATTATTGTTCGGCGACCTCATCGTCGCCCCGCGCCGTTCGCTTTGAGGGAGGCCTGTGAAAGCAAGGCTCCGGCGTCACTGAGTCCTGTGGGAACCGGCTATGCCGGCGATGCCGCGGCAGCGGGCCAGGCTGCCGCGAGCACCCATCGCCGCTGAAGCGGCTCCCACACGGAGCCCAGCCACTTGTGGGAAAACATAGGATCTCCCACCGAAATGGCATCTCCGTCAGAATTCGGTCAGGCCAGCAGGTCTTTCTCTTTCTTTCCGGCCTTCAGCGCTTCATTGAACCAGTTCGGGCGCTTGCCCCGGCCGGACCAGGTCTGCTCGGCATTGGCGGGGTTGCGGTACTTGACGGCGACCGTCGCGCCAGTGCGGCGGCCCTTCGGCGCGCGGCTACCGAATACGTCGTCGAAGGTGAAGCCTTCGGCCTTGATCAGCGCGTTGATCTTCTCGCGGAGCTTGGAAACCTTCTCCTTGCGCAGTTCGTTCTGCCGGGTCTGTGCCTTGGAAATCAGCTCGGTCAGCTGATTATGGTTGAGATTCTTGATATCGACTGCCATTGGCATTCTCCGGTTCGTTTCAGCGAAACGAGATTGTGACCCAACTCATGAATGGATGTCAGCGCGTTTGGCGGTTATGGGTAACTCTGACACGGTTATCAGGTTTTCCCGACATTTCACGTCGCGCCAGCGACGGGAAGCGGCGAGCGTGCTCATGTCGATAAAACTCAACCCAACAGCGCGAAGAGCTCCTCACGGGTGACATTGCGCGCTTCGGCGTCCGTGCGGGCACGATATTCGAACGTGCCGGCCTCGAGGCCGCGGCCGCTCACCACGACGCGATGCGGAATGCCGATCAGCTCCATGTCCGCGAACATCGGGCCGGGACGCAGGCCGCGATCGTCGAGCACGCTGTCGATACCTGCCTGCGACAACGCCTGGTACAGCGATTCGGCCGCTTCCGTCACCGCCGCATCGTTCTTCGGGTTGATGACGCACACGGCAACGCGCCAGGGCGCCATGGCTTCGGGCCAGATGATGCCGGCCTCGTCGTGGCGCTGTTCGATGGCAGCGGCGACGATGCGGCTGACGCCGATGCCGTAGCAGCCCATGTACATCGTGCGCATCTTGCCCTGGTCGTCTAGCACGCCCGCGCCCATGGCCTCGGCATACTTCTGGCCGAGCTGGAAGATGTGGCCCACCTCGATACCGCGGCCGAGGCGGATCGTGCCCTTGCCGTCGGGCGACGCATCGCCCTCCACGACCTTGCGGATATCCGCCACGCGGCTGATCCGCGCGTCGCGCTGCCAGTTCGCGCCGGTGTAATGCGTGCCGTCCTGGTTGCCGCCGCAGACGAAGTCGGCAAGCACCGCGGCGCTGCGATCGACGATCACGGGGATCGACTCGGGCAGGCCGACGGGGCCGATGAAACCGGGGCGCGTGCCGGTGGCGGCGAGGATTTCCGCTTCGGTCGCCAGCTCGGATTCGTCCGGCATCTCGGCGAGATGGGCGACCTTCACTTCGTTGATCTCGTGATCGCCACGTACGCACAGGGCGACGAGGCCCTCGCGGCCGCGCACGAGGATCGTCTTCACGACCTGGGTGGCGGGCATGCCGAGGAACGCGCTGACCTCCTCGATCGTGCGCTGCGTGGGCGTGTCGACGCGGACCAGCGCCGCCGTCGGCGCGGGACGCTCGCCGGCGGGCGCGATGGCCTCGGCTTTTTCGATATTGGCCGCATAGGACGAGTTATCGGAGAAAGCGAGCGCGTCTTCGCCCGCGTCTGCCAGCACCTGGAACTCGTGGCTGGCGCTGCCGCCGATGGCGCCCGTATCGGCGTCCACCGCGCGGAATTCCAGCCCGAGGCGGGTGAAGATGCGCGAGTAGGCGTCGTACATCACCTCGTACGTTTCGCCCAGCGACTCCGGCGTGAGGTGGAAGGAGTAGGCGTCCTTCATGAGGAATTCGCGCGCGCGCATGACGCCGAAACGGGGGCGGATCTCGTCGCGGAACTTGGTCTGGATCTGGAACACGTTGAGCGGAAGCTGCTTGTAGCTCTTCAACTCGTTACGCGCGAAGTCGGTCACGACCTCCTCGTGCGTGGGGCCGTAGCAGTAGTCCTGCTCCTTGCGGTCCTTCATCTTGAGGAGCTGGCCGCCGAACTTCTCCCAGCGGCCGGTCTCTTCCCACAGCTCGCGCGGCTGCACGGACGGCATCAGCATTTCCACCGCGCCCGCGCGGACCATTTCTTCGCGGACTACCTGCTCGACCTTGCGCATCACGCGCAGGCCCAGCGGCGTCCACGTATACAGGCCGGAGGCGAGCTTGCGGATCATGCCGGCGCGCAGCATCAGCTGGTGGCTGGCGATCTCCGCGTCGGCGGGGACTTCCTTGACGGTGGCGAGATGGAACTTGCTGAGGCGCATCGGCGAGCGGTCCGGACGGTAAAGGCGGGATTATAGGTGGTTTTCCCCGACCGCCCGGAGCCCATGCGGCACCTATTTGCAGTACAGGGTCATCTGGGCTTGCGTGGTTTCGATCTGGCGCTTGCGGCCGGCGTCGTCGAGGGGGACCTGGCCGCCTTTCCCGTCGTCGACCGATACCTGTTGCTGCTTCGACAGGATTTCCATGTTCGATTTCAGCGTGGTGCAGAGCTTCTGGCGGTTTTCCGGCGTGTCGGCGTTCGGCGCGGCTGCCGAGGCCTTTGGCGCCTCCGGCGTCTTTGCCGGCGGCGTGGCGGCGGCTGCCGGGGCCTCGACCGTCCCGCTGGTCTTCACCTTGTCGAACTTCGTGCCCGCTGGAGGCGGCGAGTCGGAGTAGTGCGTGACGCCCTGGGCGTCCTTCCATTTGTAGGCCTGGGCGAAGGCCAGGGGGCAGGCCGCGAGGAGGACGGCGAGGGTGACGATACGGCGCATGCGGGCCATCCTGAGGACGGAAAGGAGTGGCGGGAACAAGTATCATCGGCCACGGGGCCGCGCAAGCGACACAGGTCGCGGTTCTCTTCGCCGGCCGCCGGACTGACGCTTCACGGCGGCTGGGCTACACTGACGGCCCATGTCACGGAATGGCCCATGAGCGATCCGATCCAAGTCCGGGCGCCGCGTCATCGCGGTATCTACCTGCTTCCGAACCTGTTCACGACGGGCGCGATGTTCGCCGGTTTCTACGCGATCGTGTCCGCCATCGGCGGGCATTACGCCGTGGCGGCCCTGGCGGTGTTCGTGGCGGGAATCCTGGATGGCATGGACGGGCGCGTCGCCCGCCTGACCAACACCCAGAGCGAGTTCGGCGTGCAGTACGACTCGCTGTCCGACCTGGTCAGCTTCGGCCTGGCTCCTGCCCTGGTCATGTACACGTGGTCGCTGTCCTCGCTGGCCGCCTATGGACCGGTGTGGGGCAAGATCGGCTGGGCCGCCGCCTTCATC
>NZ_JBPGXO010000068.1:0-13484 GCF_056755555.1 Luteibacter sp. SVR4-7G
GGCGAAGGAAGGCGACGAGACCCGCGCGGCGCGCAAGCGCACGATCCAGCGCCGGCTGGCTACCTGCGACATAGAGGCCTGACTCGACCAGCGTCCGGGACGACTCGTAGGCCGAAAGTTGCGCAATGGCTTCGGTAGCGAGCGCACGCCCCGCCTCATCGTTCACCTGGCGGAATACTCGGCTGATACTGCGCGGCACGTCGATCGCCGGGTAATGCCCCTGCTCAGCGAGTGCGCGACTGAGGACGATATGTCCGTCGAGAAGCGCCCGCAGCGATTCCGCCATGGGATCGTCCACATCGTCGGTTTCGGTGAGCACGGTCATGACCGCGGTGATCGCGCCGCCGCTCGCGAGAGCACCGCAACGTTCCACGATCTTCGGTAATGCGGCGAACACGCCCGGGGTATAGGCCCGGACGGCGGGCGGCTCGCCGGACGCAAGGCCGATCTCACGCAGAGCATGCGCGTAGCGGGTCATGGAATCGATCAGCAGTAGCACATGCTTGCCACGCGAACGGAAGTGCTCCGCATGCGCCAGCGCCGCGTGCACGCCGCGAGCGCGCATCACCGCGGGCTCGTCGGAGGTGGACACCACCATCACGGCACGGGCCCGGGCAGGCTCGTCGAGCGCGTGCGACCAGAAATCCTGAGCCTCGCGCCCTCTCTCGCCCACGAGGCAAAGCACGAGGACGTCGGCGCGCATGTGCCTGCACAGGCTGGCGAGCAACGTGGATTTGCCCACGCCACTGCCCGCGAAAATGCCCACGCGTTGACCACGACCGAGGGTAAGCAGCGCGTCGATCGCGCGCACGCCGGTCTCCAGCGGCTGGTTTGGCGTGACTCGATCCAACGGCGGCGAGGGCACGCCCATGAGGGGCCAGGTGACGTCGCCGGTATCGGGCGCGGCCTTGCCGTCGATCGGCCGCCCCAACGCATCCAGTACCCTTCCGAGCACCCCGTCGCCGGTGCCGATGGCCGTCTCGTGCCCCATCCGTTCGACACGGTCGCCGACGCGCACGCTTTCCACGCTTCCGTACGGCATCAGCGTCACGCCGGAGACGCCCACGCCGCTGATTTCGGCCAATAGCGATGCGCCGATCCGGCATATGGCACCCAGGGCCGCCAGTGGACCGTCGGCTTCGATATGGGTGGGCGTGATGCGCCGAACGCGGCCGCCCGCACGCACCGTTTCCACCGAAGCCAGGGCGCGGCGCCAGTCATCGCGCAGGAAGAGGCCTCCCGAGGTCATGAACGCAGTCGCTCCATCGTCTCGGCAAGACGCGCGGCCTGTTCGCCGAGGCCAAGGTTGAGGGACCCGGCGAGGAGATCGACCCGGCAGGCGCCGGTAGCGAGGTCGTCAGCGATGCGAATCCGCGAGGACACCGCGGGAGGCAGCCGGTCTGCCATGCTTCCCGCATCCGGCACGTCCTCCGCCGAGACATGGATGGCGACGACGGTGTCCATCCCGAGCGCACCAAGATGATGCGCGATCGTAGCTGCCATCACTTCCTGACGCCGCGCCGTGTCTCCGACGATCTGTGCCAGTGCCGTCTCCGCGAGGTCGAGCGCGAAGGCTTCCAGATCGGCGAAGCGGCGATCGACCTGGGCGACGCAAGTCGCCAATGCTTCAAGGAAAGCCGTCTGCTGCGCGCTCCAGTCTTTTTCGAAGCGGGCCAAGGCGGCCTGTTCGCCTTCGGCCCTTCCGCGTTCGAGCGCTTCGCTTTCGCGTTCGCCGGCAGACCGTTCAAGTTCCCGCACGCGTTCCAGCGCATCGCGCAGTTCCTGTTCCAGCTCGCTCAGACGCGAAACCTCCGGCGCCGGAACGTGCTCCTCCGCGAGGAGCGGGGGCGTCTCCCCATCCACACCCAGGCGAACGCTCCGACCGAGCACGGAAACACGACTGGCCTTGACCAGGGTCATCGGCGAGCTCTCCCGCGCAAGCGCGCCAGGAAGCCGTGAACACCGCGCTGGGTGGCGACAGGACGGTTGGGTAGCGCAAGTTGCGCCACCACGTCGCGCGCGGCCGCGGCAAGCGCCTCACGCGTCCGCACGGTAAGGCGGCCGTCGCCTCCCTCCCTATCCATGGCGAGCCGGAAGCGGGATGCAAGCGGCCCATCGACGCCGTGCAGGAACGCTTCCGCACGGCGATCCACGTCGTCGTCAGGAAGCGGTGCCGCCGCGTCTGCTTCGACGAGGGCGGCCAATCGTTCCCGCTGGGCGGGCGCGAGCGTGCCCATGATCCACTCGACGTCTTCGTCGGTGCACATGGCGAGCTGCGCGACGGCGCGTCGCAAGCGGCGAGGATCAGCGTCCCGCATGATCGCCCGCCTCCTGCTCGAGGAGGACACGGAGACGTGCGGCGAGCGCGTTCCGTTCGTCGGTGGACAGGCGGGCCGGATGCACGGGAGCACGCCGACGCCGGAACAGCGCAAGCGCGGTCGAGCCCAGCGCTACCACGACCGCGGCGGCGGCCGCGAGCATCCAGGTGGCCGCGCCGTCGCCCGAGGGCGATACCGCCGGTACGGGCGGCACGCGCGCCGCAGCGGGAGTTGGCCGCGCTTCGGGAGCCGCGGGACGAGGCGGCGCCACGGCGAACGGCGCGATGGTCAGCACGTCGCCCCGCTTGGTATCGAGCCCGATCGCGGCGGAGATCACCGCGCGGAG
This sequence comes from Luteibacter sp. SVR4-7G, assembly GCF_056755555.1. Classification (NCBI taxonomy): domain Bacteria; kingdom Pseudomonadati; phylum Pseudomonadota; class Gammaproteobacteria; order Lysobacterales; family Rhodanobacteraceae; genus Luteibacter; species Luteibacter sp. SVR4-7G. The sequence goes on from NZ_JBPGXO010000068.1 coordinate 2,665, forward strand.
ATTCTCGCGCTGCCCGGGGGTGGTGTCGCCGGCAAGGACGACGCCGACCGACAACCGCCGGATCGCGCCAGGAGCACCGACGATCTGCTCGATCGTGCGGTGGCCAGGCGTATGGATCTCGCCCCCGGTTTGCGAAGCAACGCCTCCTGGCGGCAAGGGAGGCAGTGCGGTGTGAGTCTGGGTTTCCACCGCTGCCGCTGCGGGGCCGTCATGTGTACCGCCGGCGTCCGTCTCGCGGGTGATTCGCGACTGATCGTAATCGATGTCGGCCGTGACGCGGACGGTGGCACGACCGGCACCGGGCACCGCCGCCAGCACATCGCTGACCTTGCGCTCGAGGCGGTCTTCGATGGCCTGGCGAAGCGCGAAGCGCGGATCGTCCACGTCCACCGGTAGCGCCGCGTCGGAGGATGCGCCGCGACTGTCGAGAATCGTGACGTCCGAGGGTTTCATCTCGGGAACCGAGGCCGCGACGAGGCGCTGGATGCCAAGAATGGTGGCTGGCGTGAGGATCTCGCCGTCACGCACGAACACGGCCACCGATGCCTTCGGCGAGGTCTGCTCGCGGCGGAAGATCGTCGCTTCCGGCAAGGTGAGGTGGACACGCGCGAGTTCGACCTCGTCGAGCGTCATGATCGTGCGGGCAAGTTCGCCCTGCAGGGCTCGCTGGTAGTTCACCTTCTGCGCGAAATCGGTGAGCCCGAGGTCGGAGTTGTTGAACAGCTCCAGGCCCACCACGCTGGACAGCTTGAGGTCGCCGCTCAGCAGCTTCACGCGTGCCGCCCTTGCGTCGTCTTCGGGAACGAGGATGGCACCACTGCCCTCGTCGAGGCGATAGGGGATCTTCTGCTTGTCCAATTCTGCGACCACGGCCGATGCATCGCGCGGCTTGAGGTTGCTGAACAGCACCTGGTAACCCGGCCTGGCGACGAAATAGGCAGCCAGAGCGATCGTTCCGATCAACAGCGTTCCTAACCCGGCATAAAGCCACTGCCGCCGGTGCGACGGAACCGCGGTGGGGAACGTGGAGAGAGGCATGTTCATGTCAGAGCTGCATCCGCATCAGTTCCTGGAACCCTTCCACCAGGCGGCTCCGTACCTGCAAGGCGAACTGCAACGACATCCGCGCGTCCTCCAGTGCCAGCATGACCTGGTGCGGCGGAATATCCGCGCCGGTGGCGAACTGCGCGACGCCATCCTCAGCGACGCGGATGCGCCGCTCCACGCTCGCGACGCCTTCCCCGAGCATGGCGGCGAAGCCGCCCTGCTCGGCCGGCGAGGCTGCGGGATTGATGTCCGGAAGCACCAGCGGCGCCTCGATACTTTCGACCGGCGGAACGTTCACGACTTGCCTCCGATGTCGAGGGCACGCATGAACATCGAGCGTCCCGCGTTGTACATCACCACATTGGCTTCGTAGACACGAACGGTCTGCACCATCAGGGTCATCTCGCCGGCATGGTCCACGCCCGGATAGGTCACGAAGCCTTGCGCGTCGGCCTTTGGGTTGCCCGGTTCGTGCACCTTGCGCGGTTCGCCGTCATAGGGCTCGAGGCCATAGACCTGGGTACCTGCAAATCCAGGCATGGTGCTGTGCGCGGCCACGGTCTGGCCATCGTCGAGGAGGCGGCCGAACGACGACGTCATCGCGGGGCCACTGACCATGCGCATCGGCGTGAACGTGGTGCCCGCGGCGCCCGCGTTCGCGAGGTTCTGGGCGATCACCTGCATGCGCTCGCGTTCCACGTCCATACCAGAGCGGGAAATCGCAAAAATGGTTTCGCTCATGCTCAGCCCTTCGCTGCCATGTCATTGAGTTCGCCGAGCCGCCCGAGCATCCCGGCAAGCAAGGCATAGCGCGCGCTGGTTTCCGATGCCGTGGCGATCTCGTGGTCGAGGCGCACCGTACCCGTGCCGATCGCGGTATCGACGGTCACGCGCGGCGCGAGGCCCGTCACGGCCTGCGCACTGCCCGTGTCCTCCGCAGCGTGCCAGGCCTCGCGCAGTTCCTGCTCGAAGCTGACCCGCACCGGCAGGTAGTTTTCCGCCCCCGCATTGGCGACGTTCTGCGCCGTCGCGGCCTGGCGGGCCCAGAGTCCGTCCAGGGCCTTCGCGGCCAGGGCGGGGATCACATCGATGCTCATGGCGTTCTCCTTTACTGGACCACGATGTCGGCGTGCAGCGCACCCGCGGCCTTGATCGACTGCAGGATGGCGATGACGTCGCGGGTGCTGATGTTGGACTTGGACAGAGCGAGCACGAGGTCGCCCACGGTGGTCTGGCGGAACGTCCCGGCCACCTGCTGCCCCGGTTCGTCGACCCGGAGGTCGCTGTTGCCAATCACGATGCTGCGGATGCCATTGCCCGCCCGGCCGATGAGTTCCGGCTGCGACGCGCTGTACTGTGTGTCCACGGCGATGCGGATATCGCCGTGCGAAATGGCTACCGGCGAGATGCGCAGATCGCCCCCCGCGGTGACCGTACCGTTGCGTTCGTTGATGACCACGCGTGACACCTGGTCGGGCACCACCGCGAGTGCCTGGATCCGCGCTACCAAGGCATTGGTCTGCGAGGTGCCGTCGATCGGACGGATGCGCACGGTCTCCGCGTTGAGCGCGTCGGCGACATGCGTTCCGAGCCCCCGGTTGATCTCGGTGGCGATGCGGTCCGCCGTGATCGCGTCCGCATCCTTCAAGACGAAGCGGAGGAAGCCGTCGCGGCCCAGGAGGTCGGCCTGGACGCCGGTCTCGACAATGGCGCCGTCCGAAACGACGCCGGTGGTGGGATGGTTCTTCTGGCGCAGGTTGCCGTTGGCGTCGAAGCGGTAGCCGCCAACCGTGACCGGGCCCTGTGCCAGCGCGTATACCTCGTGATCGGGACCACGCAATTCAGCCATCACCAGCGTGCCACCGGCGAGGCTGCGTGCGTCGCCGGTAGAGGTGACATTGATGTCCAGCTTATCGCCGACGCTCGCTGATGGCGGCAAGGTGGCTGTCACCATCACCATCGCCACGTTGCGGCTCTGGATGTCTTCCGGCGGCAAGGTGAGGTCGAAACGGGACAGCAGGTTGGCCATCGCCTGGCGCGTGGCGGTATTGCGCGGCGTGTCGCCGGAACCGGACAAGCCGGTCACGACGCCATAACCGACGAGTAGGTTGTCGCGCGCTCCGAGGAAACGGCCGAGGTCCTTCAGGCGCACGGGCACAGGCGCGTCGGCGGCCGCAACGCTCGTGGGAAGAGCGATCGCCAGCGCAATGGCGACAAGAGCGGAAAGCGAGCGCATCACCAGAGCCCCAGCCATGCAAGTATCCGGGGGATCAGCCCCGGCTTGGTCCGGTCGGTGACGAAGCCGTCGCCGACGTAATCGATGGTGGCGTCGGCCAGGCGGTTCGAAAGCACGGTATTCGACGTGGAAATGTCGGCACGTCGCACGCGACCGCCCAGGCGGATACGCGTGCGCTCGCCGTTCACGTTGATTGCCTGCTCGCCGGACACGCTCAGGTCTCCGTTCGGCCACACCTGCACGACGGTGGTGCTGAGCTGGGCGAGCAGACGCCCTTCCCGCTGCACCTGTCCCTTGCCGCCGTAGTTGTCGCCGAGCTGTACCTCGGGTGCGTGCCGCGTATCGGCCATGGTCGTCACCGATCCCTGGATGCCGGTGGTCGTACTGGTGGATGTGTCCGCGCTGCTGCTCGCCGTGGAGTTCTCGTACACCAGGATGGTGAGGATATCGCCCACGTGCGAGGCGCGGCGATCCGAGATCAGGCTCTGGTAGCGGTCCGGGTGGTACAGGTCGTCGGCCCGCGCACCGGAGGCTGCCGCCCATCCAGCGAAGGCAAGAGACAGTAGCGTGCGAAGCGTCGCCATGCGGTCAGCGCTTCAGGCCGTTGGCGATGGACATGAGCTCGTCGCCGACCTGCACGAGGCGCGCGTTGGCTGCGTAGGCGCGCTGGTACACCATGAGATTCACCAACTCGTCGGACAGCTGTACGTTCGACGCCTCGCCGTAGCCCTGGGCGAGCGTGGAACTGTTGTCCTCGCCCGGCTTGCTGCTGGACAGCGTCGTGCTGCCATCGTCCAGACCATAGGTGCCATTACCCCTGGCGACGAGTTGCGACGGGTCGTCCACCGTTACCACGTCGATCTGGCCGATCGAAAGCGCGTCAGCCTGTCCGGGGACCTGAGCCTGCACCTCGCCTGTCGGAAGAATCGTGATGGCCGTGACGTCCCGTGGCACGGAGATCATGGCTTCGAGGGGCGTACCGTCCGGAGCAGCGAGGTACCCGTCGGTATCGACGTGCAGGGTGCCGCCGCGCCATAGGGTGGTATGGCCTTCGCCGGAGCGCGCGAGCGGTATGAAGCCGGGGCCACGGATCGCGACGTCCATCGCGTTGCCTGTCGGATGCAGCTCCGCCGGCGTGAAATCGCGCAGGCTGGAAGTGACGCTCACGCCAGCGAGGCCAGCCCCGGCATCGCCGCGCCGCGTTGCCGCCTGACCGGGATCGACGAGCATCTCGGAGAATGACACCGTGGAGCGCTTGTAGGCGTTGGTGTTCATGTTCGTCACGTTATTGGCCACGATGTCGACCGCGGTCTGTTGTGCGTCGAGCCCGGTGGCACCGATGTAGAAGACTCCGTTCATGCGCTTACATGTCTCCCATGCGTTGAAGGACGTTGCCAATCATGTCGTCGTAGGCCTGCACCAGCTTCTGGCCGCTTTCCACGCGCCGCATCGCCGCCATCACGCGCACCATGTCGTCGCCCACCACCACGTTCGATGACTCGACGAACCCCTGGCGCACGCGCGCATCCGGTCCGGTGGCGGCGCTCAAGCCGCCGCCGGTGAAGAGCCCGTCCGGCGTACGTTGCAGGCTGGAGGGATCGGCGGCGGTAAACACGCCCAACGTTGCCACGGGCATGCCGTCGTCGATCACCGTGCCATCCCCGTCGACCTTCCATGGACCGCCACTGAGCGTCACGTCGCCCCCGGCGTCGTTCTGCACAGGCCAACCCTGCGCCGTCACCAGGCGACCGCTTTCGTCGCGGTGGAAGGCGCCGGTGCGAGTGTAGGTGGTGCCGCTGGGCGCACTGACGGCGAAGAAACCGTCGCCCTCGATGGCCAGGTCGTAAGCATTGCCCGTGTGCACGAGCTTGCCGGCGTGGAAGTCGGTGGCCAGGCGAACGGCCGCCGCTGGCTCCGCGCCGGAGACGGCGGCGTCGGGCAGCAGCTCCTGAAAGGCGACTTCGCTTTTGAAACCAGGCGTGGACGCGTTCGCGATGTTGTGGGCCGAGGTCTCCACACGCCGCGTTTCCTGCGCCATGAGCACGCGGGCGGTGGACATCAGGTCATCCATGTACGGCAGTCCTCTGCGGGTTGACGGAAGGGTTTTCCACGGTGACCGTGGCGAAGGAACTCAGGGTAATCGTGTGCGGTACTTCGTTCATCGAAAGCACCGAGAGGCGCGGCGCCGTGCGTCGGGTGAACGTGCGCAACGGCCGCCGGATTTCCGCACGACAGAGCAGCACCGGCGAGAGATTCTTCCGCATCATGCCGTCCATGTACGAAAGCAGCCGGCCGAGGAAAGCTTCGGCGACACGTGGATCGATGACGAAACCACCCGCTCCGTCGGCACCCTGGATGTTCTGCAGGATGGACGATTCGAGGGAAGGATCCAGCGTGAGTACCGGCAGCGAATCCTTCTCGCCGACGAGCTGGCGGCAGATGGTGTGGCCCAGCTTCTGCCGTACCGCTTCGCAGAGGCGGGACGGGTCCTTCTCGTGACGTCCCGCATCGGCGAGCGTTTCGACGATGAGATCCACGTTGCGGATGGGTACGTGCTCGTCGAGCAATCCCTGGAACACCGACTGCACGTCGCTCATGGACAGGACCGCCGGCACCAGCTCCTCGACGAGTCCCGGCTGCCGTGCGCGCACGCCATCCAGCAGTGCCACGACTCCCTGGCGCGAAAGCAACTGCGCGCAGTGCCCCTTGATGACCTCGGTAACGTGGGTGACCAGAACGGTCAGCGCGTCCACGGGCGTATAACCGGCAGCACGTGCTGCCGCCGCCTGCTCGTTGTCCACCCATACGGCCGGAAGACCGAAGGCGGGATCGCGGATCTCCGGGTCCGGTAACCGCCGCACCTGATCCGACGCGCGGATGGCCAGCGTGCGCGAGGGTTCGATCGTGGCCTGGGCGTAGCGGTCGCCGAAGAGCTGCACCCGGTATTCGTTGGCAGGTATGCCCACGCCGTCGCGAAACACCACAGGTGGCACGATGAAGCCCATCTCGGTGGACTGCTGCTTGCGGAACGTTGCGACACGCTCGGCAAGTACATCCTGCATCGAGGCCCAGGCCTGCGTGAGCGATGCACCGAAAAGCACTTCGATGGGCGGGGGCGGGGCCAGTTCATCCGTCGCCGCTTTCTGTGTATCGGCTGCGTCCCCGTCCGCAACGCCTGCGGACTGGCGGCGACGGGCGCGCGCCATGAAGAAGCCGCCCACCATGGCCAGTGCGAGCGGCAGGATCGGCCAGCGGGGCATGCCTGGCAGGAGCAGCAGGCCAATGAGCGACGCGGCCACGACCCATTGAATGCGCGGGAAGCGAAGCAACTGCCGCCCGGCCTCCCCGCTCAGCTGGCTGTCGGAGGAAGAGCGGGTGACGATGATGCCGGTGGCCACGGAGATGACCAGGGCCGGGATCTGGGTCACGATGCCGTCGCCGATCGTCAGCATCGTGAAGGTATGCATCGCGTCGCGCCACGACATGCCCATCTGTGCCACGCCGACAGCCCAGCCGCCGAGAATGTCGATGAGCAGGATGATGATGCCGGCGATCGCGTCGCCCTTCACGAACTTGCTGGCGCCATCCATCGAACCGTAGAAGCCCGCCTCCTTCTCCAGCGCCTTGCGCCGCAGCTTCGCTTCGTCCTGGTCGATCAGCCCCATGTTGAGATCGGCATCGATGCTCATCTGCTGGCCAGGCATGGCATCGAGCACGAAACGCGCGGCGACCTCGGAAACGCGCTGCGCACCGGCCGTCACCACCACGTACTGCACCACGACGAGGATGAAGAACACGATGAGGCCGATGACGAAATTGCCGCGTACGGTGAACTCGCCGATGGCGCCGATCACCTGGCCGGCGTCGGCGCCCGTCATGATCAGCCGCGTGGCCGCGATGTTGAGCGACAGCCGGAACAGCGTCGCGATGAGCAGCAACGACGGGAAGGTGGAAAAATCCACGGGGCGTTCCACGTAGAACGTAAGCAGCAGTACGGTCAACGCGAAGGCGAAGTTCACGATGATCAGCATGTCCAGCATCACCGCGGGAATGCGCGTGAACAGGATCAGGAGGATGCCTAGGACAGCAAATACGAGTGCCAGGTCCGACTGGCGGCGCAGGGCTTCCAGGATCGCCTTCATGCCGATGCCCTCCCCGAGCTCCGGCGCAGGTGCATGTAGAGGGAAGCCGCCGTGCGGTACATCGGTGCAGGAATCTCCGCACCGAGTTCAGCGGTCCGGAACAGCTCGCGCGCAAAGGCCTTCGACTCGAGCACGGGTATTCCGTAGATAAAGGCGAGTTTGCGCAGACGCAGGGCAAACTCGCCGGCGCCCTTCGCCACCACCGTGGGTGCGGTCATGCGGCCGGGTTCATAGCGCAGGCCGACCACGACATGCGTAGGGTTGGCGACCACCAGGTCCGCGCTGCGGATGCCACGCATGCTGCGCGAACGCTTGAGCAGTTCGCGTTGCAACTGCTTGCGGCGCCGCTTGATGCGCGGGTCCCCTTCGCGTTGCCGGTACTCCTGTTTCACCTCGTGCTTGCTCATCCGCATCTTGCGGGCGAACATCCGGCGAACCACAACTTGATCGACGGCGGCGAGCACGAATGCCGCGCCTGCGAGGAAGAAAAGCAGGCGCATGGCGCCGTGCATGAGCAGGCCGGGAAGCTGCGAAACGGGGGTATCCGACTCGGCCAGCGTGGCAATGAGGCTTCGGGCGACATGTACGGTAAGCCAGCCGTATACCATCACCTTCAGGAAGGTTTTCGCCGCCTCGATCAGCACTTGCACCGAGAACACACGCTTGAATCCCGCCATCGGGTTGAGCCGGTTCAGGTCGGCCTTGAGCGCCGACGGCGCGAAGAGAAAACCGACCTGGGCCAGGCTGGCCACCAGGGTCCCAAGGACGATCGCTCCCACAAGCGGAAGCACGGCCGAGAACCCGGCGGAAAACAGCGAACCGGACCAGGCCAGGACGGCTCCGCCCCCCGCGTTCAACGATCCGGCCTCGGCAAAGCTTCGCGCCGCAATCCGTGCGATCCGCTCACCTAGTTCTCCGCCGTGGGCCCACAGATAGCCCGTGCAGCACACCACCCCGAAAACGAGGCCGAGCTCCGGGCTGCGTGCGACGAGGCCTTTCTTGCGGGCCTGCTCCAGCTTGTATGGGCTGGCGTCCTCGGATTTATTGAGTTCGCTGTCGCTCACGGGGCCACCAGCGATGGTACGAATTCAATCGAGCGACGAATCAGGCGCAGGATGACGGGACCAGCCAGTCCGATGGCGACCGAGGTCACCACCAGGGTCACCATCGTCTTCACCTGCAGTCCGAGCAGCAATGCATTGATCTGCGGCAAGGCCCGCGAGAGATAGGCAATGACCACGTCAACGAGAAACAGCGCAAGCATCGGAGCCGCGACGGCACCTACGCCGATCAGCACACTGCCGCCGAGGAAGGCCATCAGCTTGGCCGGCAGGATCGGCATCAACGGGCTGCCAGGCGGCAGCATCCGCGTCAGCGTACCGAGTACGCGGATCAGGTCGAGGTGTCCGTTCGCGAGGAAGAACACGAGGCTCGCAATGAGCGAGAGCAAGGTCCCGAACAGCGGGGCCTGACTGCTCGTGGCCGGGTCGATGACCAGCGCGAGACCGTAGCCGGCCTGGATGTCCAGCGCGCGGCCGGCGAAATCGAGGCCGGCGAACCCTGCCTGGAATCCGAACGCGAGCAACATGCCCAGGAACAGTTCGCTGGCCGACGCCACGATCAGAGACCCCACCTGCGCCACCGGAACGATGGTGGCCAGCGATGCGGCCAATGCCAGCACGAGAACGACCCGAATGCGCAAGGGCACGCGCAATTGAGCAAAGGGGGGAGCGAGGGTGAGCAAAGGCCCCAGACGGAGCGAGAGCAGCAAAGTCCCTGTCACGAGCGATTCTTCCATGAGGCGTGCCTTCCGTCAGTTCATGTTCGCGATCGACTTGAACAGGCCGGCGGCGAAGCCGGTAACTCTCCCGAGCATCCATGACGCAGACACGACGATGACGATCGCGGCGACGGCGAGCTTCGGCACGTAACTGAGACTGGTTTCCTGGATCTGCGTAACCACCTGCAGTGCGCTGATCAACAGACCGACAAGCAACGTCGCGCCCAGGATGGGCCCGGAAATAAGAAAGCTTGTCCACAACAGCTGAGACATCAGCTGGAGTGCCTGGTCTGCGGACATACGTTGGATTCCCCTTACCGATTCAGCGTAGCACAGCGTCAACGCCGGATTGCAACCGTATCTGAAATTTCATGTTGCACGTTGATGACGGCGAGCCAGCACGCTACCCAGCGCGGGACCGCGCCCGCCCAATGGTTGCGCCAGCAGGCGCTGCATGTCTTCCTGCGCGGTGTCGGCGTTGCCGGCCGACGCGGTGAGAAGGCTGCGTACGAACTGGCCCGAAAGGCTCCCGGGGTCGAGTCGCAATGCGACGCGCGCATAATGATCTGCTTCGGCGTGCTGCCCTTTGTGCAGCAGCACCATCGCGAGACCGCCCGATGCTTCGGAGAAGCCGGGATCCATCGCCATTGCCTTGCGGAAGTCTGCCTCGGCGACATCCGCCTCGCCTTCCATCAATCGTGCCCAGCCCGCCGTGACCCACGCGCCCGAGTGGTCGCGCAGCATGTCCGCTGCGGCCTCCAGGACCTTTGCTGCCTCGGCGAAAGCGCCGTCGGCGGTCAAGGCGAGACCACGCCCCAGGAACGCCCGCCCGCTCCCTGGATTCCGGGCTACCGCGCTATCGAACAGTCGGGAAGCGCGCACGGTGTCGCCTTGCTCAAGGGCGAGCAGACCGGCGGTGGTGGCACCTTCGGCCGACTCCAACGCCTGCGCGGATTCCCTGCCCGCGGCTACGAGATCGCCCTGGTCGAACAGGATCATCGACATGACGCCGCGCAGATGGGGGTCATCCTGCTGTGCCAGATGGCTCTTTCCCAACGCCACGGCTTCGTCAAAGCGGCCAAGCCGGTGCAACAGGCGCAGGCGAAGCGCCATGGCCGGTGCGACTGCCCGGCAGACATCGTCTTCCAGCCAAGCCAATGCTTCCTCGTAGCTGCCCAGCATGCCCGTGGCATACGCAAGGTTGTAGCGAATAACCGGGTCGGAATTGTCGCGAAGCAACGCAGAAAAACATGCCGCCGCTTCGGCGAACCGTGAGAGCGAGAGAGCGACAAGCCCCCGGAGGTGCCTGGCCTCCGATGCGCCGGGCAGCGTTTCCAAGAGAGCATCGCTGCCAGGATAGTCACCCTCTTCGTACAGCGCTGCAGCCAGGGCGAGTGTCAGGCTTCGGTTGCCCGGATCCTGTGACGATAGCGCCCGCAGTCGGTGTGAGCTTGGCGCGTCGGAAGGCAGCGTCTGCACGGCGGATGTCCCTGGAATGATTCCCCGGCGCGAACGGTACATCGCAAGACTGTGTGTTATCTAGTCCCGAACGGTCACATTCTTGACGCAAAAACTTGCGACCCAGCCATCCTCCGGTTTAGGCGGCTGCGTATAC
>NZ_JBPGXO010000069.1:0-12537 GCF_056755555.1 Luteibacter sp. SVR4-7G
CCCCCCCCCCCCCCCCCCCCCCCCCCCCCCGCCCCCCCCCCCCCCCCCCCCCCCCCCCCCCCCCCCCCCCCCCCCCCACTCCTCCGGTGTTGCTCCTTCTTTACCTAATCACAAGAAAAACCGGTCCAGGGACGGATCCTCATTGCAATATCCCCTCGCCGCCGTACCGAACGGTGGCGCTTTTTTATGTGCGTGGCGTCAAGCGCCCGAACTCTGCCGGTCATTCTCCGCCTCGATCTGCTGCAGATCGAGGTCGCGCTCGAGGTAGTGCAGCACTTCGTCGTGGATGCGTCCCGAACGGTGCAGGCGTAGCAGTTCCGCGCGGCCGGCAGCGATCGCAGCCAGCACCACGTCGTAATGCGCCTCGCGCCCGCCGGCGAACGCTTCCGGGCTCTTGTTGTAGCGTTCCAGGATCGATACCCGGTACGTGTACTGTTCCAGCAGGCGCGGATGGACCAGCCTGCCCTCCCCGTCGTACGCCTTTGCCTTCACCGCTTCCAGTTGCGCGCCCTCGACGAGCAGCGAGGCCTCGGCCTCGCTGAGGTAGCTCGTATCGACATGCCGCTCGCCCTCCAGTCCCAGCCAGCGGATGACCGCGCCGACCGTGCTTCCCTGGATGACCACCGTTACCAGGATCACCGCAAAGGCCGCGGCGAGGGTCAGGTCGCGTCCCGGCATCGCTTCCGGCAATGAGAGCGCGATGGCGAGCGTCACCACCCCGCGCATGCCCGCCCAGCTGAGCAGGAACGACGCCTTGGGCGACGCGGGCAATGGATGGCGCCCCACCATGCGGCCAAGCGGCACGCGCAGGTAGTCGGTCGCGTATATCCATACGAAACGGGAGACGATCACGGCACCGAGCACCGCGAGGATGGGCAGGCCCAGCGTCGCAAGGGCCTCGCCCACGCCACCCAGCCTCTCCACCACGCCGCGCAGCGAGAAGCCGATGAGAATGAACACCAGCGCCTCGAGCAGGAAGATCAGCACCTGCCAGAACGCCGTGCTGCGTATGCGCACGTTGGCGGTGAACACGTCGTGCTGGTACCACCCGAAGATGATGCCGCAGGTCACCACGGAGATGACGCCGGAGACATGTACCGACTCCCCACCGATATACGCCGCCCAGGGCGACAGGCAGGCGGCCGTGATGGTGAGGAATACATGGTCGATGCGGCGCAGTGCGAAGACCAGCAGACCGCCCACCACGAGGCCCACGGCGATACCGCCGACGCTGAGGCCGACGAAGCTAAGCAAGGCGTCTTGCATGCTGAAGGCGCCGGTGAGGGCCGCCGCCACGGCGAAGCGGAACAACACCAGGCCGGTCGCGTCGTTGAGCAGGCTCTCTCCCTCGAGCAGGACCATCAGGCGGCGCGGGAGCCGCACCTTGTCGAGCACCGCCTTGGCCGCGACGGCGTCGGGAGGCGACACGACGGCACCCAGCGCGAAGCAGGCGGCCCATGGCAGCGAGGGCAGCACCCAGTGCACCGTGACGCCCACGGCGAAGGTGGTGAACACCACCGCACCCACGGCCAGCCACAGGATGCCGCCCAGGTATTTCCGGAATTCCGACCACACCGTATAGAAGGCACCGTCCATCAGCAGGGGCGGCAGGAAGACGGTGAGCACCAGCTCGGGGTCGAAGCTCACCTCGGGCACGCCCGGCAGGAAAGCGATACCGATACCTCCGGCAAGCAGCGCGGCAGCGGAGGGCAGGCGAAGGCGGCGGGCAATCAGCTCGAGCGCGAGAATCGCCACGAGCAGGACGAGAATGAATTTGAAGACTTCGGTCGATGCCATGCATGGCCCCCTGTGCGATGCCATGCATCTTAGCGGCTGCGCGCGACCCGACTCTTGCACGTGTTTGGACGGCTACCCTGCCAGAAGTCATGCATTTACCTGACGCGGACAGTTTGCCAAACTCGATGAACCGTCCCTGAAAACAGGTCTGACTCATGCGACCCAAGCGCCCTGCCCTCCACCACGTCAGGACCGCCTTGTCGGTCGGCGTCACGTCGTTCTGCCTGGCCCTCGTCGCCGCCCCCGTCGCGGCGCAGCAGACGAACCTCACGCGCGAGCAGCTGGCGACGATCGCCAAGCGCAACGACATCGAGAAGCAGCTGGAGGACATTGCCGTCGTCGACCGCAAGGTGATGGTGAAGATGCGCGACGGCAAGCGCATGGCGGCCGACGTCTACCGGCCGAAAAACGCGAGCGGCAAGGTACCTGCGATCTTCGTGCGCACGCCGTACAACTTCAATTTCTGGGACGTGAAGCTCGGTGCACCGCGCGACATGAGCCACGAGCTGGAGGCCGTGAAGCGCGGCTACGCCTTCGTCGAGATGAACGAGCGCGGACATTACTTCTCCGAAGGCAACTACGAGATCCTCGGCGCGCCCTTGTCGGACGGCGTGGATGCCGTGCGCTGGATCACGTCGCAGCCCTGGTCAAGTGGCAAGGTCGGCACCACCGGTTGCTCGTCCACCGCCGAATGGCAGATGGCCGTCGTCGCCCAGGACGAACCCGGCCTGGCCACTTTCAACGTGCAGGGTTTCGGTGCGGGCGTGGGCCGCGTCGGCCCGTATTACGAGCAGGGCAACTGGTATCGCGGCGGCGCCGTGCAGATGCTTTTCATCGACTGGCTGTACAAGGAACAGAACCAGTTGCGCCCGATGTTCCCGTCCAACCTGTCGCAGGCCGACCTCATCCAGGCCTCGAAGATGTTCGACCTGGACTCGCAGCCGCCCCAGCCCGACTGGGACAAGCTGTTCTGGACCCTGCCCGAGAAGGACATCATGAAGGCGGCCGGCGGCCCGAAGGGCATCTTCGCCGACGCCATGGACGTGCCCACCGGTGGCAACATGATCGCGCGCACGCCGAACAGCGCCGCCTGGTACAAGGGCGGCCTGTGGCACGACAACATGAAGATCAACCGGCCGGGCCTGTGGTTCATGAGCTGGTTCGACGTGTCGGTGTCGCCGAACCTGGCCGCCTACAACCACGTGCGCGCCACGGCGCCAAAGAAGATCGCCGATGAACAGTACGCCGTGATCGCGCCGGTGCTCCATTGCGCCTATACGCGCGCCACCGAGCATACGGTGATCGGCGATCTCGACGTGGGCGATGCCCGCTTCGACTACGACGGCCTGGTCTACGGCTGGTTCGACAAGTTCCTGAAGGGTGTGGACAGCCCCGTCGTCGACAAGCAGCCCAAGGTCATGTACTACGTGATGGGTGAGAACAAGTGGCGCAATTCGCCCACCTGGCCACCGGCCGGCTCGACCACACGTGATCTTTACTTCAGCAGCGGCGGCAAGGCCAATACGCTGTACGGCGACGGCAAGCTGGTCGCGGCGGCCGACAGCGCCGATCACCCCGACAGCTTCCTCTACGATCCGATGAACCCGGTCACCACGCTCGGTGGCGGTGGCTGCTGCCAGGGCACGGCGGTGAAGTTCGGCTCGTTCGACCAGAACACCCAGCTCGCCCGCAACGACATCCTCGTGTACGACTCGGAACCGTTCAAGGAGGGCACCGAGGTGAGCGGCCCAATCACGGTCACGCTGTATGTCTCCTCGGACGCGAAGGACACCGACTTCACCTTCAAGGTGATGGACGTGTACCCGGATGGCCGCGCCTTCAACCTCACCGAGAATATCCAGCGCATGCGCTACCGCGAGGGCTACGACAAGCCGCCGGTGTGGATGAAGGACGGCGAGGTGTACAAGGTGACCTTCCAGCCGATCGACACCAGCAACTTCTTCTTCCCGGGCCACAAGCTGCGCGTGGCGGTGTCGAGCAGCAACTTCCCACGCTTCGACCGCAACCTCAACACCGGCGGAAACAACTACGACGAAGCGAAGGGCGTGATCGCGCACAACGTGGTGCACCACGATGCGGCACATCCGTCGAAAATCACCTTCACGGTGGTGCCGCGATAGCTCCGCGTCGAGGTTGCGTCACCCCTGCGAAGGCAGGGGCCCAGCGACTTTGCGCCACCTCGCACGAAAGTCGCCGGGTTCCTGCTTTTGCAGGAACGACGGTCAGCCGTGTTCGCAGTTTGCCGTCACGTTCTCATCCCGGGACGTGACGCATAGCGTGAACCCGGGTGGCAACCCGTCCAGCAGACGCTCCTCGGACACTGACAGGGAAAACTTCCGTACCGCCTTCGCCCCATCGAACACCGTGTAGTAGCACTGCCCTCCCGTGCTTGCTGCGCAGGCGAAGCGGGCTCGCCCCATGCGCACCTCGGTGCGGCTTTCCAGGGTGGTGACGCCGTTCTCCTGCGATCTGGCGACGAGGGTCCGGTTTTGCGCGTCGGTGCAGCCGGCAAGATTCATGAAGCAGTAGATGATGGCAAGGAAGATGCGCATGGTTTCCGTCCTCGTCACATGGCCCGGAACAGGGTCATGAAGGGCTGGCTGACGGCCAGGGTTTCGGGGCGGCCGCGCAGGCGCAGGCAGCCCTTGCCGGTGTCGTCGCGCTCGACCGAGGCCACCTGGCGCAGGTTGACGATGGTCGAGCGGTGGATCTGGCGGAACGTCCTCGGGTCCAGCTGGCGAAGCAGGTCGCGGATGGGACGGGTGAGCAAGGCGTCGCCCTCGGCCGTCGCCACCACGGTGTATTTGTTGTCCGCGCGGAAATAGATCACGTCTTCCACGAGGATCAACCGCGTCGCCCTGCCCGTGCTTGCCGTGATCCAGGTCAGTGGCTCGTCGGACGTGCCCTCGATGCGCTCGCCGAGGTCGCGTGCGACCTGCGCGGTGCGGCTGGCGTGCCGCGCCGCGTCGGCCAGCCGGGTGCGCAGGCGCGCGACCGTCTGGGCGAGACGGTCCGGCGTCACGGGTTTCAGCAGGTAATCCACGGCGCCGCGTTCGAACGCGTCGATGGCGTACTGGTCGTAGGCCGTAATAAAGACCACCAGCGTACGCGGGCTCGCTTCCGTCGCCGCGGCGGCCACTTCCAGGCCGGTGAGGCCTGGCATTCGGATGTCGAGGAAGGCGATGTCAGGACGATGCGTGGCGATGGCGTCGAGCGCCGCGCCGCCGTCTTCGGCCACTTCCGCGACCTCGAGTTCCGGCCAGGCGATGGCCAGTTCGCGTTGCAGGGCCGCGGCGAGCAGCTTCTCGTCCTCGGCGACGATGCAGCAAGGCGTATTACGCATGATCAGCCACTCCCGTCACCGGCAACGTGATCGTCGCGGCGACGCCATGGGGAAAGTTGTTGCCGATGGAGAACGTGGCGGTGGTGCCGTACATCAGGCGCAGGCGCTCGCGCAGGTTCTTCAGGCCGATGCCGGTGCCGGCGCCGTCGCTGCGGAAGCCCAGCCCGTCGTCGGCCACCGTGAGCGACAGGCCGGAACCGTCCACTCCCGCGCGGATCCAGATGCCACCGCCGCCGGGTTTTGGCTCCAGCCCGTGCTTGATCGCGTTCTCCACCAGGGTCTGCAGCATCATCGACGGCATCGGCACCTTCAGTGCGTTTTCGGGCACGTCGGTCTGCACCGTGAGCCGGTCGCCCATGCGCAGACGCATGATCTCCAGCCACGCCATGGAGCGCTCCAGTTCCTCGCCCAGCGTGGAGAGCGAACCGTCGGTGCGCGGCAGCGAGCGGCGCAGGTAATCGATGAGGTGGCCGAGCATGCGGTCGGCGCGGGCGGGGTCGGTGCGTACCAGTTCCTGGGCGCTGGCCAACGTGTTGTAGAGGAAATGCGGCTCCACCTGGGCCTGCAGCAGACCGAGTTGCGCCGCGGTGAGCTCCTTCTCCATCTTCGTCTGGCGTGCGTCGGCGCGCTCGCGGTTGCGCCGTTCAGCGAGGCGCTGGGTCATGGCCCGGACCAGGGTTTCGACGTATTCCAGCGAGCTGCCGCCGTCGGGATTGAACCAGTCGGTCCATGCGCCGCTGTCCGGCTCGCACACGAACATGACGCTGCTGGAGCCGTCGCCCGGCGTGACCGTGGCGAAGACCTTGGTCGGGCGATCGAACGTGTTCGGCCATGGGAAGCGGCCGCGGCGCGGCAGCTGCCCGCTTAGCGGAACCCGGATCGAGGCGCGTAACTGCAGGCCGCCGCGTGCGCTGGCAACCTCCTGTACGTTCGGCAGTTCGCGCACCACTTCTTCCGCGATGGCGAAGGCCTCGTCGGCCGGGTACGGCACTTCCACGCGGCGGCGCTGGCGGTTGGAGACGGTCTCGCCGTCGATTCGCCCGGCGATGACCCGCACGCGATAGAGATGGGTGACGCCGCGGCCGAGCGCCACCAGGAGCCCGACGAACCAGGCCAGCGTGAAGATCCACGGCAGTTCGCCCCGGTTGAAGCCGATCGCCGACCATACGACGAGCAGCACGCACCATGCCGCGACCCACGCCACCACGATACGTCCGAGGAACATCAGGCTTGCCATCTCGCGCACTCCACCCTGGAAACGCCGTGGAGCATACGCTGCGGATCGCCGCATCCGGCGGCGATTCCGACGAAACGGGATATGCGCCGACGAAACCCCGCTTGCGCGGCGCAGCATGACCTGAGGGGAACAATGGGCCATCCTTGGGGTGACGGCTTTCGCGGTGGGGACCGCAGGCCACGACAAAGGGGTTAATGCATGGCGTTGTTGCTCGTCGTTTTCGCTGTCGTCGTACTTTCCATCTTCCTCGGCATCAACATGCTGCCGAAGAACCACCCGGCCAACTGGCTGCTCGGCATCGTCGGCGGTGCCTGCCTTGTCCTAGCCTGGTATGCGATCTTCCGTCCCATGCTGATCGCCTCCGGCGGCAGCGATCCCTCGCTCATCGCGCTCGGCCTCACCGCCGCCGGCATCGTGTCCTGCGTGCTCGGCGTGGTCTGCCTGGGCGTCTGCGTGTGGCGCGACCCGGCACGTTTCTGGATGCTGTCGATCGTCTTCATCGGCGTGATCGGCGCCACCCAGGTCCCCGCACTGACCTGATGCTTACGCCCCGGGCAATCCGGGGCGATGCAGTTCGTGCTCGGCCACGAAGTCGGTCGGCACGTGCACGCCCCGGCGTGCGATCTTTTCGGTCATGATCGTGTGCCGCATCATCAGCCCCGAAACGATGTAGGCCGTCGTGCAGGCGGCCAGCAGCGGCAGCAGCGCGTGCGGTTGCATCGTCGTTTCGAAGACGAACACCGCCGAGGTCATGAGCGCGCGCGAGGCGCCGGCGAACAGCGCCGCCATGCCAATCAGTGCCGCCATGTGCGGATCCACGTGCAGGGGCGGCCATGCCGACAGCAGCACGCCGCAGACCCCGCCCAGCGCGCCGCCGACGGTGAACAGCGGCGCCAGCGTGCCACCCGAGGTGCCGCTGCCCAGGGCCACCGACCATGAGACCAGTTTGGCCAGCGCGAGCAGCGCCATCCCCGCGAGGCCGAGGCTTCCGGAGATGACGTTGGTGATGTTGTCGTAACCGACCCCCAGCGTGGCAGGCATGACGTAGCCCACCGCACCGACGACGAGCCCGCCGAGCGCGGGCCACCACATCCAGTGAATGGGCAGCTTCTCGAAAGCGTCCTCGATGCCGTAGGTCAGCCGCGTGATCAATACGCCGGCCACGCCCATGAGCAGGCCGAGCAAGCCGTAGACGACGAGTGCCTGCGGCGCCACCGCGGCGAGTGCCGGCATGGGAAAGACCGGCCCCGGGCCGTCGAGCGCGAAGCGCACCCCCGTGCCCGTGACGGCGGCAAGCGCGACGGGAAGCAGCGAGCGAGCGCGGCGCTCGAACAGCAGGAGTTCGATGGCCAGCAGCACGGCGGAGACCGGCGCGCTGAACACCGCGGCCATGCCCGCCGCCGCGCCTGCGGCCAGCAGGGTCTTGCGCTCGTTTTCGTTCACCGGCAGGCGCTGGCCGAGGAGCGAACCGAGCGCGCCGCCCGTGGCGATGATCGGACCCTCCGCGCCGAAGGGGCCGCCGGTGCCGATCGCAACCGCTGACGACACCGGCTTGAGCCAGGTCATCCGCGCGGGAATGCGACTTTCGTTCGTAAGCACCTGCTCCATCGCCTCGGGGATGCCGTGGCCGCGAATCGCGCGGGAGCCCCAGCGAGCCATGCCGCCGACGATGAGGCCACCGATGGCAGGCACCACGATCACCCAGGCACCGAGGTGATGGCCTGCGGGGGACGTCAGGTCCGTGCTCCACGTCTGGTGAAACGCGAGGTTTGTCACCAGCCCGATCAGCATCGTGAGCAGGCGCGCGACGCAGCCGACCACCAGGCCCAGGCCGATGGCCAGGAGGCCGATGCGCAGCACCCGTTTGCTGAGCAGCGGCAGGCGCGTCGGCATATGGGCATCGGCGAGCGACGGATCCAGCGCTGGCGCAAGCGGAATCGCCGCA
Organism: Luteibacter sp. SVR4-7G; assembly: GCF_056755555.1. Taxonomy (NCBI): domain Bacteria; kingdom Pseudomonadati; phylum Pseudomonadota; class Gammaproteobacteria; order Lysobacterales; family Rhodanobacteraceae; genus Luteibacter; species Luteibacter sp. SVR4-7G. The sequence continues at coordinate 8,344 of NZ_JBPGXO010000069.1, forward strand.
CGATCGTGCGGCGTATGCAGGGGGTCGATCATGGGGATGGCCGAAGGTGGAGAATGCGGCGCAAGGCTACCGGGATATGCGCTCAGTAGCTGGCTGGCAGATGAACGGCCTTAGGCGGTGGCGGCGGGTCCGCCGTTGGAGGGAGCCGCATAGTGGTAACCCGACGCAACCAGGTTCCCCAAGCCGTTCACGACGGACAGGACGGCATGCGCCCCGAACGGCAGCGTCCACTTGTCCGGCCCATGCCCGAAGATAAGACCGCGCAGGACCGGAAGGCCACAGGCACGGCCGAACCGCTGCAATGCGTGCTCGATGTCGTAGCCGTTGTCATACTCGCTGATCCGTTGGCCACCCAGCCCGCCGATGAGAACGGCCCGCTGCGTGTCCAGTACGCCCGCCAGCTTCAGTTCGAACAGCATGCGTTCGATACGCCAGGCCTGTTCGCCGGTTTCCTCGACGTAGAGGATGCCGCCCTCGACCGCCGGCAGGTACCGGGTACCGGCAAGACTGCACAGCGCGGAAAGGTTGCCGCCCCACAACGTGCCTTCCACCATCAGGTCGCGCTGGTCGTCGCCGCAGACCCAGTTCACTTCCGTGCGCGGCGACGTCACCGTCTGCCAGAAGTGCCGCCAGGTGTTTTCACGGAGGTAGCCGGCGCCGAAATCCTGCACGAGCATGGGCCCGTGCAGAGACCCGATTCCGCCTCGCGCATACAGGGCGCATTGGATGGCGGTGAAGTCGCCGTGGCCTACCAGGACGCACGAGTCGTCGGCGAAACGCGCAGCCAGGCCCTCGTAATCGAGCCGGTCGAGCAAGGGAATGGCGCCGTAACCGCCACAGGTAGCCATGACCATGTCGGGCAGGGGCACAGCGGGATCGCTCAAGCGATTGATGTCCCCTGCGCGCTCGTCGTCACTGCCTGCGAAACGCAGCATCACGCGGTCCAGCACGTCCGAGCCTTCCACCTTGTGCCCAGCGGCCTGCAGTCGTTCGATCCCCCTATGGCAGGCGACCCGGTCTTCGACGTAACCGGAGGGGGCAATGAGCCTGATATTGAGTCGTTTCGGCATATCGGGGCGGCTTGGCGATCCTTACCAATACCTCTCCCGTCGAACCAAGGCAACTCTGCGGTCGCGGATCACCAGTCGTAGTACTCGTCGGCGGGCGTCAGGTCTTCCGACGGCGCATTGCGCGTAAGCGTCTCGCGGGGTTGTTCGCCGAAGACACTCCTGTACTTTTCCGCGAAGCGCGAGAGGTCCCACATGCCGCAGCTGAGCGCCACCGACTTGACCGAACGCCGCCCGGCTTCTGCGGTAACGAGGCTGCGATGCGCCGTGCACAGACGCAACATGGCGAGATACCGGTTGGGCGGAATGCCGAGGAGATCGTCGAACGCGTAGCGCAGCCCGCGTTCGCTCGCGCCGGCCGCCTGGCACAGCTCCTGCGAATAGATATCCCTGCGCAGGTTCGCGCGCATGAAGCGCTCGGCACGGCGCACGACCTGGTAGTGCGCGCGCCGTCCGCGCGAGGCCACCGGCCGCTCTTCGGACGAAGAAGCGAGGGCTACGCGGATGTGTTCGTCCAGCAGGTCTTCGATCGGACCCATCGTATGCTCGCCGGAATCGCGCACATTTGCCGAAATCTGCCTGTAAGCGCGCTTCAGGTGCTCAGAACGTACCGAGAACAACCGTAGCCTCTGAGCGGCCATGTCGACATCGGCATGGTCGGAAGCGAGGAAGCGGGAACGGAATCGCGCATACGGTGCCACCACGAGCGTGAAACGCGTACCGCGTTCGAACATGAAGTCGCTGGGCGTGCCACGCAATAAGGTGACCGCCATGTCGGATTCGATGCCGATGCCCTGGCACCAGCTGCGTTCACCCGTCTCGTGCACATAGACGAGCATGCAGGAGTCTTCGGGGACCGTCAGCGAGCCGCGCACGTCGAAATCGATGTGCGCGGAAAGATAGGTGACGCTTTCGTGGACGCGCGCGCTTATCGCAGCGCGAGGACGCGCGGGACTCAGCGTCAGCAGGTCGACTTCGCAGACGCCGAGCACGGCGCCCAGCTTCACCAGATCGTAGTCTTCCAGTCCCTGTGTATCGGCAAGGCGGCTCATGCGATTACCTCCCAGTGCTCACTTCCCCAGATGCCGCTCACGCACGCGCGTGATTCCTGCAGGAATCCCCTCGCTTCCTGACCCCGCGCCAGAATCTCCCTAATAGGCCGCTCCGGCGACGCCTATAACTAACCGGTGTATGGGATCAAATGCCAGCACTTTGTGAATTTGCCGAATTTGCATAGCCAGCGCCGAAAGCACGGGTCCACTTTGGCGAAGTTCGTGCTTTCGGGGCCCGGGCCGTACCCGCCACCGCCACTGAGGCTACACTCGGGCGGTTACCAGCCACGAAGGGAAAGCTCCGCCGATGCGACGCCTCGCTCTTGCCTGCCTGACCGCCCTCACCCTGGCGGCCTGCCAGTCCCACGACGAAGACAAGACCGCTGCCGCTCCGCCGGCCGCGCCAGCCGGCCCCACCACGGCCCCGCCCCCGCCCATGCCCGCGGTAGCCAACGAACACCATGACTTCACCCCCGACATCACCGGAGCCGACTTCGCCGCGCACCTGCGGGTGCTCTCGTCCGATGAATACGACGGTCGCAAGCCGGGCACGCTCGGGGAACGGCTGACGACGAATTACATCATCGAACAGTTCAAGCAGGCCGGACTGGAACCGGGCAACAAGGGTGAGTGGATCCAGACGGTGCCTTCCGTTTCCACGGCCCTGAATGGCCAGGACTCGCTGACGCTGGACGTCGCCGAGGGCGGCGGGAACGAGCGCTTCGCCTTCGGCACGGACATGGTCGCCGGCACCCTGCAGGCCAAGGCGGATGTGGAGGTCAAGGACTCCGACATCGTCTTCGTCGGCTATGGCGTGGATGCCCCGGATGCCGGATGGAACGACTTCGACGGCATCGACGTCAAGGGCAAGACCGTGGTGATCCTGGTCAACGATCCGGGCTGGAACGGCAACGACGCGAAGCTCTTCAAGGGCCGGGAGATGACCTACTACGGCCGCTGGACCTATAAGTACGAGGAAGCCGCCCGGAAGGGTGCGTCCGCGGCGTTCATCGTGCACCAGACGGAGCCGGCCGGTTACGGCTGGAACGTGGTCCGCAGCGGCTGGACCACGCCGCGCCTCGATCTGCCTGAAAGCGAAGACCCGGCGCCGCGGCTTCCAGTCGCCGGCTGGCTCACCCGCGATGCCGCCGTTCGCCTGTTTGCCAAGGCCGGCAAGAACTTCGACGAACTGGCGAAGCAGGCCGACGTGCGCGGCTTCAAGGCGGTGCCGCTCGACGCGAAGGCTTCGATCCACCTGCAGAGCACGATCACCCATTCGCTCAGCAACAACGTGATCGGCATGGTCAAGGGTACGGAGAAGCCGGACGAAGCCGTCGTCTACACGGCTCACTGGGATCACCTGGGCCACGATCCCTCCTTGAAGGGCCACCAGATCTACAACGGCGCGATCGACAACGGCACCGGCATCGCCGCGATGCTTGAAATCGCCGGCAAGTTCGCCCAGGAGAAGCCGAAGCGCTCGGTGGTGTTCGCCGCCGTGACGATGGAGGAATCGGGCCTGCTGGGCTCGAAGTACTACGTGGCCCACCCGCCGTTCCCGCTCGCCAAGACCGTGGCCGACATCAACATGGACGCCTTGCCCATCGGCGGCGCCACGCATGACATGGCGGTCGCCGGCCAGGGCCAGAACGACCTCGAGGATCTCCTTGCCGAGGTACTGAAGGCGGACAATCGCGTGGTCAGCGGCGACGCGGCGCCCGAGAAGGGCCACTACTTCCGCTCCGACCACTTCAATTTCGCCAAGGCCGGCGTACCGGCGCTTTCGGCGGGCGGCGGCATCGACATGGTCGCCGGCGGCAAGGCCGCGGGCAAGGCGGCGGAAGAAGACTATGGCAAGAACCGCTACCACCAGCCGACCGACGTCTACGACATGCGCTGGAACTTCGACGGCGTGATGCAGAACGTGAAGGCGTTCTACGCGCTCGGCGACAAGCTCGCGAACAGCGACATCTGGCCGGCGTGGAAGGAAGGCAGCGAGTTCAAGGCCGTGCGTGAGAAGTCGCTGGCGGAAGCGGCGAAGAAGAAGAAATGAGGTCTGTCTCTTATACACATCT
>NZ_JBPGXO010000070.1:0-11904 GCF_056755555.1 Luteibacter sp. SVR4-7G
AGATGTGTATAAGAGACAGCATGGAGCGTGGGAAGCGCGCTGGTGCGCGGAGGGATAACGGCGGGGGCCGTTCGCGCGCCAGCGCGCTTCCCACAGCAAACGGCGATCATCCTTTGCACAGGATGTCGGATGAGACACAGGTGGCGTCGAGGGCGCCGGTGAGGGCCATCGAGACGCTCAATTCCTTGCGGATGAGTTCGATGGCCTGGGTGACGCCGGCTTCGCCGTTGGCGCCCAGGCCGTAAAGGAAGGCCTTGCCGATGAGGCCGGCGCGTGCGCCGAGGGCAAGGGCCTTGAGCAGGTCCTGGCCGCTGGTGATGCCACTGTCGAACAGGACCTCGGTGCCCCCGGCTACGGCCTCGACGATGGAGGGCAGCACGTCGATGCTCGCCGGCGCGCCGTCGAGTTGCCGGCCGCCATGGTTGGATACGACGATGGCGTCCACGCCATGCGCCACGGCCAGTTTCGCGTCTTCGGGATCGAGGATGCCTTTGACGATGAGCTTCCCGGGCCACAGCTCGCGAATCCACGCGAGGTCGTCCCAGGTGATGGTCGGATCGAACTGGGCGGCGATCCATTGCGCGAGGGTGGTCAGGCTATCGGCGCCCTTGATGTGCCCGTCGAGGTTGCCGAAGGAACGGCTCGGCGCGCGCCATACGTTCCACACCCAGCGCGGCTTGCTGGCGATGTCGAACAGGTTGCGCAAGGTGAGCTTCGGGGGCACCGACAGGCCGTTCTTGATTTCGCGATGCCGCTGCCCCTGTACGGTGAGGTCGGCAGTGAGCATCAGGGCGGAACATTCGGCGGCACGCGCACGCTGGATGAGTTCGCGGGTAAACCCGCGATCGCGCATCACGTACACCTGGAACCAGAACGGCGTTCCGGTGGCCGCGCGCACTTGCTCGATCGAACAGATCGACACCGTGCTGAGGCAGAAGGGGATGCCCGCCTTCGCCGCGGCGCGCGCGCCGTGGATCTCGCCGCTGCCGTGCTGGAGGCCCGCCATCCCGGTGGGCGCGATCGCCAGCGGCATGCTCAGGGGCTGGCCGAGCACCGTCGTGGCCAGCGAGCGATGGTCTACGTTGCGCATCACCCGCTGACGGAAGCGCAGGCGTTCGAAGGCGCGGCGGTTCTCGCGCAGCGTCACTTCGTCGTACGAGCCGCGGTCAGCGTATTCGAAGAACGCGCGCGGCACGCGGCGGCGCGCGAGTTCGCGCAGGTCGGCGATGTTCGTGACCGGCGCGGCCATCGCGTCAGCTGCCTGTCGCCAGGGCGACGCCCTGCCAGACGATGCCGTCGGGATACAGGTGGTCGCGAATCGACGCAGGAAGCATCTGTGCGGAGAAGCCCGGCGCCGTTGGCACCATGTAGCGGCCCTTCACGATGCGCACCGGATCGACGAAGTGTTCGTGCAGGTGGTCGACGAACTCGATGGCGCGATCTTCCTTCTTGCCCGTGATCGCGACGAAGTCGGCCATGGCGAGATGCTGCACCAGCTCGCACAGGCCCACGCCCCCTGCATGCGGGAACACGCGGACGCCGAAGTGCGCGGCGAGCAGGAGGATGGCGAGGTTCTCGTTCACCCCGCCCACGCGGGCGGCGTCGATTTGGATGAGGTCCACGGCGCCGGCCTGGAACAGCTGCTTGAACAGCACGCGATTCTGGCCATGCTCGCCGGTAGATATGGGCGTAGGCGCCACCGCCTGGCGGATGGCCGCGTGACCGAGCACGTCGTCGGGACTGGTCGGCTCCTCTACCCATGCCAGGCCGACGCTCTCCAGCGGCTTCAGCCACTCGATGGCGCTACCCACATCCCACCGCTGGTTGGCGTCCACGGCGATGGCGACGTCCGGCCCCACGGTGGCACGGGCGAGCCGGCAACGGCGGATGTCGTCTTCCAGACGCAGGCCCACCTTGAGCTTGATCGTACGGAAGCCATCATCGACGGCCTGGCGCGCGAGGCGTTGCATCTTTTCGTCGGTATAACCGAGCCAGCCGGGCGACGTGGTGTAGGCCGGATAGCCTTCCGCCTCCAGTTGCGCGATGCGCAGCTTCTTGTGCGGCTCCGCCGCCCGCAGGATTTCCAGCGCGCGGTGAGGCGTGAGCGCGTCGGTGAGGTAGCGGAAATCGATCTGGTCGACGATCTGCTCCGGCGTCATGTCGGCGATGAACCGCCACAACGGTTTTCCCGCACGCCGCGAAGCAAGGTCCCATGCCGCGTTGATCACGGCACCGATGGCCATGTGCATCACGCCCTTTTCGGGACCAAGCCAGCGCAGCTGCGAATCGCCGTTGAGTTCGCGGGCAAAGTCGCCCAGGTGCTCGACGATGTCCTCGACGCGGCGGCCGATCACCATCGGCTCCAGTGCGGCCAGCGCGGCGGTCTGCACGTCGTTGCCCCGTCCGATGGTGAACACGAGTCCATAGCCGGCCAGGCCGTCGGGGCTGTCCGTGCGCATCACCACATAGGCCGCGGAATAGTCCGGGTCTGGATTCATTGCATCGGACCCATCGTGGTCCAGCGAGGTGGGGAAGCGGACGTCGAACGTATCCAGCGCCGTGATCGTCACCATGCGTTTCGATCTCCATAGGCCACGACATCCTGCCGTTGCCTGCCGAGCCCTGCGATGCCCAGTTCGATCACGTCGCCCGGTTTGAGGTAGGTAGGCGGCTTCAGCCCGAGGCCCACGCCGGCGGGCGTGCCGGTGCTGATGACGTCACCCGGCATCAGCGTCATGTAGCGGCTGATGTAGCTCACCAGTTGGGCCACGCCGAATATCATCGTGCGCGTGTTGCCATTCTGGTAGCGGTGTCCGTTTACCTCGAGCCAGAGGGACAGATTCTGCGGGTCGGGGACCTCATCGCGGGTGACCAGCCAGGGGCCGATGGGGCCGAAGGTGTCGCAACTCTTGCCCTTCACCCACTGGCCGCCGTGTTCCAGCTGGAACGCACGCTCGGAGAGGTCGTTGATGACGGCGTACCCGGCCACGTGTTCCAGGGCCTGTTCCACCGGTACATGGCGGGTCACTTCACCGATGATCACGCCCAGTTCCACTTCCCAGTCGGTTTTCACCGAATCGCGCGGAATCACCACGGTGTCGTTCGGGCCGCCTATGGCGGTGGTGGCCTTCATGAAGAGCACCGGTTGCTCGGGGACCGGCGCCCCGGTTTCGGCCGCGTGGTCGGCGTAGTTCATGCCGACGCAGAGCATCTTGCCGATGCCGGCCACCGGTGCGCCGAAACGCGGGTTTCCTTCCACGAGGGGGAGCGTGGCGGGATCGATGGCGGCGAGGCGGCGCAGACCCTCGTTACCGATGACGTCGCCGGCGAGGTCGGACACGACCCCGGAAAGATCACGCAGGCGGCCTTCGCCGTCGATGAGGCCGGGTTTCTCGTGACCGGGTGTGCCGTAGCGGGCGAGTTTCATCGCAGTGCCTCCTTAGTTCGACCAGCCGCCGTCAACGACGTGGACGGTGCCGGTGGTAAACGACGATTCGTCGGAGGCCAGGTAGAGGGCCAGCGCGGCGATTTCGCGCGGGTCGCCTAGGCGGCCCATGGGCTGGCGCTCGGTGAAACCGCGCCATACGGCCTCTTCGTCGCCGCCGAGGGCGCGGACGCGGTCGGCGAGCGATGGCGTCTTCACCGTGCCGGGGCAGATGGCGTTGCAACGCACGCCCCGCGCCACGTAGTCCGCGGCGATGGAACGGGTGAGGCCGATCACGGCGGCCTTCGTGGTGCCGTAGGCGAAGCGGTTCGGAACACCCTTGATGCTGGAGGCCACCGAGGACATGTTCACGATACTGCCGGCGGCGCGCTCGAGCATGCCGGGCAGCACCGCCCGGCAGGTATGGAACATGCTGTCCACGTTGATGGCGAACGAGCGGCGCCAGCTTGCGTCGTCGGTGTCCAAGATGGTGCCCGCGTGGACGTAGCCGGCGCAATTGAACAGGACGTCGATGACCCCGGCTTCGGCGACAAGCGACGCGATCGCCGCCGGATCGGTCACGTCGAGCGTACGGACCGTGATCGATCGGTGTTCCGCGCTGAGGGAAGCGAGGGCGGCGGCATCGATGTCGGTCGCCAGTACGGCCGCGCCTTCCGCTGCGAACGCCAGCGCGGTGGCGCGCCCGATACCGGCACCGGCCGCGGTGACCAGGGCGCGCTTGCCGGCGAGACGGCCGGCATGGGAGGGTGACGTCATGACGGATTCCTCGAGTAAACGGTAAGCGCGTTGCCACCGAACACGGCAGCCTCGGCATCGGGTGCGTGGCGCAGGACGAAGTCGCGCGCGCAGGCCTTCCACGCGTCGTAGGTGGCGTGCGTGGTGAGCACGGGCCAGTCGCTGCCCCAGATCAGGCGGTCGGCGCCGAAGGTTTCGAACAGGTGGGCGACATAGGGCTCGAGCGCACGCGGGCCCGCGCCGGCATCGGCGAGCGTCAGCAGGCCGGAGAACTTGCAGTACACGTCCGGCATCTGCGCGAGCCGGGCGATCGAGGTGGCCCATGCGGCGAAGCCGCCGCCGGCGATGTCCGGCTTCGCGGCGTGGTCGATCACCGTATGCAGCCCCGGGTGCCTCGCCAGGCGATCGGAAAGCACCCGCAGGTGACGCTCGTCGACCAGCGCATCGAACACGAGGCCGCGGTCGCGCACGTGCTCGAACGCGATGTCCAGCGCCGGGGAGGCCAGCCACTGCGTATCCGCCATGTCTTGCACCATCGGCCGGATGCCGCAGAGCAGGCCGCCGCCGTCGGCGACGAGCCAGTCCAGGCGCGACGCGACGTCGATGGCTTCCATGTCCACCCAGCCGACCACGCCCAGGATGCCGGGATACTTGCGTGCCAGGGCGAAGAGGAAACGCGTCTCGCGCTCGTCCGGCGCGGCCTGCACGAGGATGCAGGGATCCGTGTCGTCTGCCAGGTCTCCAGGCAGGAAAGCGCGGCGCAGCGGCACAGGGGCGCCGGCGAGCCAGCCATAATGGAGCCGGGACGGATCCCAGTAATGGCGATGGGCGTCCACGATCATGGCGTAGGTACCGTGGGATCGATCAGGCCTTCCGAGCGCAGCGCGGTCCAGGTGGCGGCGGGTACGGTGGCACGCTGCCGATGCAGAGCGGCGTCCACTTCGGCTGCGGACCGCAGTCCGCAAACGACAGCGGCTACGGCCGGATGGGCGAGGGGGAACTGCAACGCCGCCGCGCCGACGTCGGCACCGGTGCGGCGGCAGACGTCGTAGTACCGCTGCGCACGGGCGCGGACTTCCGCCGAGGCCGGTGCGTAGTTGTACGTATCGCCCGGACCGTCCGCGGCACCCAGCAGCCCCGAGTTGTACGGTCCCGCCACGAGCACCGACACGCCATTCGCCGCCGCCCGCTCCATGACGGCCTTGCTCGCGTCCTGCTCGAACAATGTGTAACGCCCTGCGAGCATGAGGACGTCCAGCGGAAAGCGCGGCATCACCTCGAGGCAGACGGCTTCCTCGTTCACGCCGATGCCGATGGCGCCGACGAGGCCTTCCTCGCGCATCCTCGCCATCTCCGGCAGCGCCTCGTCCAGCGCCTGCGCCAGCACCTGCGGATGACGGTCGCCATGGGTGAGTGCGCCGATGTCGTGCAGGAAAAGGATGTCGACATGGTCGACGCCAAGGCGGCCAAGGCTCGCTTCGAGGCTGCGTCGAACGCCGGCACGGCTGTAGTCGAAACGTGCAACGCGCCCGTCGACAGCGAAGCCGTCGTCCCGGCCACGGTGGCCTTCGGCGTCTTCGATGACCCGGCCGACCTTCGTGGACAACGAATAGCTCTCCCGCGGCACCCCCGAAAGAGCCTTACCGATCCGCGTTTCGCTGAGGCCGAAGCCGTAGTAGGGCGCCGTATCGACGTGCCGTATGCCGCCTTCCCAGGCATGGCGAATGGCGTTCTCCGCCTCCCTGTCATCGACCGCGCTGTAGAGGTTGCCCACCGGTGCGCCGCCGAACGCCAGCGGCGAGAGCGGCCGGGGCCCTCGCCCGTGCGGCGCGGCTGGTTTCTGGCCGGTGTTCGGCAACGACATCGAGGCTCCCCAGGCACTGAACAGATATGGATATTACGTTTATAGGTGAACTTGTCCAGCGCCAAGAAGAGGTTTTTCGCCATGTTGCATTGCAACTTGTACAGGTCGGAACATATCTGAATACTCAGTTCGCCAGTGAACGGGTGCCGGAAACGCGCACCCGGACAGGGTGGACGGGTCGGCGAGGGGTCGACCGCCGTCCCTGCACGGATCGCCTAGTAGCAAAGTGCCCCGCGCCGCCGCCAGCGGCGTGGTTTTCATACATGCCAAGCATGCGCCGCCCTGCCGGGGACGAGCGTGTGCATCCGGAACGAAAGGTTTGGGGAGACCATCCATGACGATCAGCAAGACCTTGCTGTGCGCGAGCATCCTGTATGCGCTCGCCGCGGTAGCCCAGGCGCAGGACGCGGCACCCGCCCAGGCGGATCAACCGAAAACAGCGCAGCAGAAGGCTGCCGAAAAGCAGGCCCAGCAGCTTCAGGAGGTCACCGTCACCGGTTACCGCGGCAGCCTCGAGAAGGCCATCGACATCAAGCGCAACGCCAATGCCGTCGTAGACGCGATCAGCGCGACCGACATCGGCAAGTTCCCCGATACCAATGCCGCGGAATCCCTCTCCCATCTCCCGGGCATCACCGTCGATCGGCAGTTCGGCGAAGGCGAGAAGATCAGCGTCAACGGCACCGACGCCGCGCTGAACCGCGTGCTGCTGAACGGGCAGACCATCGCCTCCGGCGACTGGGGCGGCAACCCCACCGACACAAGCGGACGTACGTTCAACTATTCGCTGCTCTCACCCGAGATCATCGGCAACATGGAGGTCTACAAGTCGCCCGAGGCCCGCATCGACGAGGGCAGCATCGGCGGCACGGTGATCATCCATACGCGCAAACCGCTGGACCTTCCCGCGAATACCCTGCGCGGCTCGCTCGGCTACAACTACAACGACCGCTCGCAGGAAGGCAATCCGCGCGGCTCAGCGTTGTGGAGCTGGAAGAACGCCGATAGCACGTTCGGCTTCCTGACCAGCGTCACCCACGACAAGGAAGACCTGTCGCGCGCAGGCATCGAATTCTTTGGATACACCACAGGCGCGAACATCACCGGCAATCCCAACGTCACCGGCGATCCCAACTACGCCAACGCGAAGATCCCGGTCGGCATCAACAGCGCGTACTTCCAGCAGGAGCGCGAGCGCAATGGCATCCAGTCCGCCCTGCAGTGGCGTCCGGACGAAAAGAACGAGTTCAACCTGACCGGGTTGTACGTCAAGGGCAAGTACAACAACTTCAGCGAGTCGCGCTATGTCTGCCCGGGCTGTGGCGACCTCAACAAGCTGACCGACATCAACGTCAACAATGGCTACATCACCTCGGGCACGGTCTCGTCCACCACCGGCAATGGCCAGCCTTACGCCGAGCTGGACGCGAACTACCGCAAGACCGAGGTCTCCACCAAGAGCATCAACCTGCGCCACGACTTCAACGGCGACGCCTGGGTATTCACCAGCCAGGTGGGTTATACCGGCGCCAGCGGCGGCAAGGACCCCGAGTACCTCATGAAGTACCTGCTGCAGAACGGCGGGTACAACTTCGGTTACGACGGCCGCAATACGAGCGTGAACTACCAGAACGGATCGGCTGCCAACTGGGGCCTGCCGGGTTCGCCGGCCGGTTCGCCGCCAGGCGACACGTCCCTGCCGGGCCAGAACCAGGCGGGCGGCATCTACTACGAGACCACGAAGGACCGCGAGCGCTATGCGCAGTTCGATGCCTCGCGCGACCTGGACTGGGGCCCGATCAAGCAGATCCAGATGGGGGTGAAGTACACCAACCACTTCAACGGCACGAACTCGCGCGGCAACCGCATCAACACCACCGATCCGGTGTCGCTGCTGGACTTCGATCCGGGCAGCACCCCGGGCGGTCTGTTCGACGGCCTGCATGCCAGCGGCGACCTCACCGACTGGCCGACGGCAAGCAAGGGCGCCGTCGTTTCCTATCTGAACGGGCAGCCGCAAGGTCCGTACACGCTGAACTACCCGGCGATGTTCGGCGTGGCGGAAGTCACCAAGGACGCCTACCTGCAGGTGAACTACGAGTCCGGCAAGTGGCGCGGCAACGTGGGCGTGCGCTATGTGGATACGAAGGACACGTCGACCTATTACGTAAGCAGCGACACTATTCCCGGCACGTATAACCGCACGACCTCCACCACGCACTATTACAAGCCGCTGCCTACGTTCAATCTCGCCTACGACCTGGACGAGGACAAAGTGCTGCGCATGTCCATCGCCAAGGTCATCGCGCGTCCGCGCTACGGCGACCTGGCCGGCGCCACGTCGCTCAGCGGTGCGAGCACGGGCAACTTCACGGCCAGCGCGGGCAATCCGGACCTGAAGCCCTACCAGTCCACCAATTTCGACGCTTCCGCGGAATGGTACTTCGCACCGGCCAGCCTGCTGTCGCTCGAAGGCTTCGTACGCAAGATCGACAGCTACATCGTCACCACGACATCGGAGCGTTCGATCACCGACCCGACCACCGGCCAGACGAACCTGTACTCGGTGACCTCGCCGGTGAACGCATCGAACGCAAAGGTGTCCGGCCTTTCGCTGATCTACCAGCAGGATATCGGCCTCGGCTTCGGCATCCAGACCAACTACACCTACAGCAAGGCCACCACCCAGACCAATGCGGCGGGCGATAAGCTCAATCTCCCGTACCTTTCCAAGAACACCATCAACATCATCCCGTATTACGAGCACGGCCCCTGGTCGGCCCGCATCAACTACAGCCGCCGTTCGCCGTACTTCACCCAGGTAGGACGCCTGAACTCGAACGTGTTCGCGGATGCGTACAAGGAACTGGACCTCAGCGCCTCGTACCAGATCACGCCATGGGCCGGCATCACCCTAAGCGCCACCAACCTGCTGGATTCCACGTATTACCAGTACGCGGACATCAAGTACGCGCCCATCGGTGAGTACAAGAGCGGCCGCACGTACTCGATGACGTTGAACTTCAAGCTGTAAGCTTTGCGCGCGACCGGCGGTGTGTCCCTCCCTGTGGCACCGCCGGTCTTTTTTCATGAAAGGAGTGATTCATGCTGCGACGACTGGGCTTCCTCGCGATCGCGCTGCTGCTCGGTGGCAATGCATATGCCGGTGAGGCGACGGCGCCTACCGCCGGCAAGCTGACGCCGGAGCAGCAGGACCTGGCCTGGCAAAAGGCTGCGGCGAAATTCGCTCCCGAGCGCAGGGCGATCCTCGAACACGTGCGCGGGAGCGCGGCGAATGGACCCTTCCGGCCCGACTGGGCATCGCTGAAGGGCTACCGCTCCCCCACCTGGTATGACGATGCCAAGTTCGGCATCTTCATCCACTGGGGCGTCTATTCGGTGCCGGCCTTCGGCAGCGAGTGGTATTCGCGCAACATGTACAAGCAGGGCACGAAGGAGTTTGCCCATCACGTGGCGACCTACGGGCCGCAGTCGCGCTTCGGGTACAAGGACTTCGTGCCGATGTTCAAGGCGGAGCATTTCGACCCCGCTGCGTGGGCCGCGCTGTTCCGCGAGGCGGGCGCGAGGTACGTGGTGCCGGTGGCAGAACACCATGACGGCTTCGCCATGTACGACTCGAAGCTGTCGGACTGGACGGCGGTCAAGAAAGGCCCCGGGCGGGACATCATCGGCCAGCTGGCGACGGCGGTGCGCGGGCAGGGCATGCACTTCGGCCTCTCGTCGCATCGCGCGGAACACGACTGGTTCTTCGACGGTGGCCGGCACTTCGATTCCGACGTGAACGATCCGGCCAATGCGGAGCTGTACGGGCCGGCGGTGGATCATCTCAGCGTGCATGACGAGAACCTGGCCGACGACTGGACCCATGTCTCGCAAGCCTGGCTCGACGACTGGCTGGCGCGCACGACGGAGCTGATCGACGATTACCATCCGGACCTGATCTATTTCGACTGGTGGATCGGGCACCCGACCTTCCGCAACACGTTGCCGACCCTGCTTTCGTACTACTACAACGACGGCGCCAAGCGCGACGGCGTGGTGGTGAACTACAAGCTTGGCGATCTTCCCGAAGGCGCTGGCACCCTGGATATCGAGCGCGGCCAGCTTACCGGTATCCACGAAACCCACTGGCAGACCGATACCTCGATCAGCAACGACTCCTGGGGTTACGTCGAGCACGATACCTACAAGGCGCCCACTTTCATCATCCACCTGCTCGCCGACGTGGTCAGCAAGAACGGCAACCTGATGCTCAATATCGGGCCTCGCGCCGATGGCACCATCCCACAGGGAGCGCAGGATACGCTGCACAGCATCGGTCACTGGCTGAAGACCAACGGCGAGGCCATCTACGGCAGTAAGCCGTGGCGCGTCTATGGCGAAGGCCCGACCGAAGTGGTCGGCGGTACGTTCCAGGACACCAAGACCAAGCCGTATACGGCCAGGGATTTCCGCTTCACCACCGCCAACGGCAAGCTCTATGCGATCGAACTGGGCTGGCCCGCCAAGGGGGCGGCCACCGTGCAGTCGATCAAGCCCGCCGACAAGGTGACGCGCGTGGAGCTGCTCGCGGATGGCAGCAACGTGCCGTTCTCCCAGGATGCCGCCGGCCTGCACCTGCGCCTTCCCCTCCAGCCCGTCGGCAGCGATGCATATGTCTTCCGCATCACGCTGGCGACGACGAACCCCACCAAGGTCCCCCGATGAAACGACGGATACTCCCGCTGCTGGCCTGCCTGCTCTGGTTGCCGCTGGCCGCCTTCGCCAAGGCGCCGGTCGCGCTGTTCTACATGATGAACACGCAGAAATCGATCGCCTCGCTCGAGGCCCACGTCGACAAGATCGACCTGCTCGTGCCTACCTGGTATGGCGTGGACGAGCACGGTCTGGTGTCCGGCGGCCCCAACGATTACGTCCTCGACCTGGCGAAGAAGCATCGGCTTCCGGTAATGCCGATCATCTCGGCGGGCGGCGACCGGGCGAAGTTCCACACGCTGCTCGGCGACGAGACGGCCAAGAAGCACATGATCGATTCGATGATCGACGAGGCGAGGGAGCACGGCTATACCGGCTTCCAGTTCGACTTCGAGAACATCGCCTGGACGGATCGCGCTGCCCTCACGCTGTTGACCAGGCAGACCTACGAGGCCCTGCACAAGCATGGTCTGCAGCTCACCATGGCGGTGGTCCCCAATGCGCCTGGCCATGCAGGGCAGGGTGCCTTCGGCAAGTGGATGTGGGAATACTGGCGTGGCGCTTACGATCTGAAGGAACTGGCCAAGGTGCTCGACCTGGTCTGCCTCATGACCTACGACCAGCACACGCGCTGGACCACGCCGGGTCCGGTCGCAGGCATGCCCTGGGTGATGGAACATCTCCAGTACGCGCTGAAGGTGGTGCCGAAGGAGAAGCTGTCGCTGGGCATCGGCCTGTACGGTTACCACTGGTTCGCGGGTAACCCGGTGGGTGAGGACGGCAAGGAAAAGTCGAACATCATGGGAGCGTACATCGACGCCGACGAGTCCTTCCCGCTGGCGAAGCAGTTCCACGCCACGATGCAGTGGGATCCGGTGGAGCACGAGTCCTGGTTCTGGTTCTATCGCGACCAGATGCGCGAATGGGTGTTCCTGCCGGACGCCCGGGCCTTCCGCGACCGTTATGAAGTAACGAAACAGTATGGCTTGCAGGGGTTCTGCGCCTGGGTGCTGGGCGCCGAAGATCCGAAGATCTGGGACGAGCTGCCAGACGCGGTGCGCTAAACCCCGTGTAGGAGCGTGCGCAGCGCGCGACAGCTTTTTGCGCCAGCCCCCAAGCTGGCGCGCCAGCTCCAAGTCACGGC